>JANNYL010000053.1:0-3495 GCA_031410075.1 Flavobacteriales bacterium | reverse complement strand
GATCTCGCTGAGCGCCTTGGCCAGTTCGGTTTTGCCCACGCCGGTGGTGCCCAGGAAGATGAACGAGCCAATGGGCCGCTTCTCATCACCCATGCCCGCGCGACTGCGACGTACAGCATCAGCAACAGCACGTACAGCTTCTTCCTGACCCACGACGCGCTGGTGCAATTCGTCCTCCAGCTTCAACAGCTTGCTGCGTTCGGCTTCCAGCATGCGTGTAACAGGAATGCCTGTCCAGCGGCTCACCACGGCGGCGATCTCCTCCACGTCCACTTCCTCTTTGATCATCTTGCTGCTCACCTGCATTTCGGCGAGGTCGGCTTTGGCATGTGCCAGAGCGTCCTCGGTCTCCTTCATGCGGGCGTAGCGTATCTCGGCCACTTTGGCGAAATCGCCTTCGCGCTCGGCTTGTGCGGCATCGAACTTCAGCTGCTCGAGTTTGTCCTTGGCCTCGTTCATTTTCTCTACGAGGTCACGTTCTGCGGTCCAACGGGATTTCAACCCATCCCGTTGAGCTTGCAGTTCCGCCAATTCCTTGTTGAGCCCGGCGAGTTGCGAATCGTCCTTCTCACGTTTGATCGCTTCACGCTCGATCTCCAATTGCATCACGCGGCGATCCACTTCGTCCAGTTCTTCGGGCTTGCTGTTGATCTCCATGCGGAGCTTGCTCGCGGCTTCATCGATCAGGTCGATCGCCTTGTCCGGCAGAAAGCGGTTGCTGATGTAACGGGTACTCAGTTCCACGGCAGCGATGATCGCGGCGTCCTTGATCAACACCTTGTGGTGGCTCTCGTACTTCTCCTTCAATCCGCGCAATATGCTGATGGCATCCTCGCGGTTGGGTTCATCGATCATCACTTGTTGGAACCGGCGTTCCAGTGCTTTGTCCTTTTCGAAGTACTTCTGGTACTCGTTCAAGGTGGTGGCACCGATCGCGCGCAGTTCTCCACGAGCGAGTGCCGGCTTCAGGATGTTCGCGGCGTCCATGGCGCCTTCGCCACCGCCCGCGCCCACCAGCGTGTGTATCTCGTCGATGAAGAGCACGATGTTGCCTTCCGCGCTGATCACTTCTTTCACCACGGCCTTCAAGCGCTCTTCGAATTCGCCTTTGTATTTCGCACCGGCCACCAACGCGCCCATGTCCAAACTGAACACCTGTTTGTTGCGCAGGTCATCCGGTACATCGCCGCTCACGATGCGTTGAGCGATGCCTTCGGCGATGGCTGTTTTGCCCACGCCGGGTTCACCGATCAGGATCGGGTTGTTCTTCGTACGTCGGCTGAGGATCTGCAACACGCGGCGGATCTCCTCATCGCGTCCGATCACCGGATCCAACTTGTTCTCCTTCGCCAACTGGTTCAGGTTCTTCGCGTACTTGTTCAGCGCGTTGTAGGTTTCCTCCTGGCTCTGGCTGGTCACCTTACTGCCTTTCCGCAGTTCTTTGATCGCCGTGATCAGGTCTTTCTTGCTCGCGCCGCTGTCCTTCAGCAATTGCGCGGTACCGTCCGAACCTTCCACCAAGCCGAGCAGCAAATGCTCCACGCTGGCGAAGTCATCGCCGAAGGCCGTGGTGTTCGCGAGGGCTTTCGTGAGTGCCTCGGCCGCAGGTCGCGAAAGTGAACCGTTCTGCCCACCTTGCACTTTCGGGTAGCCGCTTACGATACGGTCCAATGCCTGCGTGAGTGCATTCATGTTCACGTTCAGTTTCTTCAGCAGGAAGGGTGTTACGTCCGCATCCTCCAGGAAGAGTCCTTTCAACAGGTGACCGGTCTCGATCGCTTGCTGTCCATTACCAGTGGCGATGGTCTGCGCCTGGGTGATGGCCGCTTGGGCACGTACGGTGAATTTGTTCAGGTCCATAGGGTAATTGGTTCGCGACGGCGCTATCAAAGGTTGCTCCGATGCGTGTGAATCTGACGATCCTGCGTATCAACTTGAGCAGCCCGGAAGTTGTGGCACGCGCGCACGATCCGAAGTGCCGATAGGGCAGGGCTGAAGAGTCTGGCACCGGGGCAACGGAGCCTGATCACGGCTTCCTTCTCAAACGTCTCTCCGGCCGTTTGCCGGATCCGCAACGTCCTTCCCGCACGACAGCGTATCAGGAACGCGATCTAGTCCACTACCACTTGTTCTGTCCGCGATGCGTTCGCACCGCTGATCGTGATGCATCGGATCCCCGGAACCACGCCCAGGTCGATCTCCGATGAAGCGCGCGTAACTGTGAACCTGCGCGATACACGACCCCATGCATCGGTTATGTGTGCTTCAAGTGGCAGTGCCGCCGGGTCGCAATTCAACGTGACTTGTCCCGATGATGGGTTCGGGCCTACCGAGAACAACGCGGTCGACACGGTTTCCGCAACACCCACCTCGCCACCAAGCACTACGACTTCACCGCGCGGTTGCCCACCATCAGCTCCGTTGGTGAAACCATGGATGGTGGTTCGTTGCAACGTGAGCGGATCGAAGCGGTACAAGGTGCCATAGAAGCTTGCGCCACCCAACGTAGCCGTTCCGTACAACGGTCCACCAGCGCCGGCAACGAGGCTGCCCACCGGGCCGCTGCCGTTCGGAACGGCGAAGGAATTCACCAGCGTGAACGTATCTGTTGATGGCACCAGCGTGAACAGGAAACCGGCGCTGTTGAGCCCACCGGTGCCAACAGCACCTGCGAGCAGATCGGGGCCGGCATTCACCAAAGTGTTCCAACAATTGGCTCCATCTGCATCTTCGAAGTCGAACACCTTCTCGAACTCGTCATTCACAGGGTCGTACTTGTAGATGATGCCCGAATTGCCCGTACCGCCTTCGAAGGTGGTGCCATAGAGCCAGCCGTTCTCCGCTTGGCAAAGGCCACCGTAGGGGGTGCGTCCACCGGCAACGCCATCGAAGTCGTGCAACTTGGTGAATGCATCGTTCGCGATATCGTAGCGGAACAGCGTACCCGATTCGAAATTGGCGCCGCCCTGCGAAGCCGCGCCATAGAGCAGGCCGTCCGGGGTCTGCAACAAGCGGCTGTTTATCCCTGCACCATCCATGCTTTGTGTCAACGCATATAGTTCCGTGTACGCATTGGACGAGGGATCCACACGGAAAATACTTCCACCGCCCGCCGTGCCTCCGTAGGCCGCAGCATAGAGCAAGCCATCCGCGCCAACGATCAGCGCGCCTTGGTTGTAGCCTCCGTTGGTGATATTGAAGTCGATGAGTTTCGTGAACGTTCCGGTCGCGGGATCAATGGTGAACAAAGTACCCGCTGCGGGCACCGCTTCACCGCCATACGTGGTCATGCCGTAGAGCAAGCCGTTCGGCGCCAGGCACAAGCCCCCTTCGGGACCCCAGCCCGATGCCTCATCAAAAGCGAACACGGTGGTGAAGTCCGTGCCGTCGGCATCCACCGCGAAGACCACGCCTTTATTGCTGGCACCACCCGAAGTGGTCATACCCCAAATGCGGGGTTGCTGTGCAGTGAGTTTCAGCGAAAGCAGAACAAGC
>JANNYL010000052.1:0-10565 GCA_031410075.1 Flavobacteriales bacterium | reverse complement strand
CGCTCAGCACACCACCAGCGATCAGCGCCTATGCCCATCGCCGATGGTAGATGAGGCCAGGCTCCTGTTGAACATCCCATCATCGGCTTCCTTCGACCTGATCATTTGGGACGTGGCCGGTCGCGCTGTGCTCCAACGCGCTGCTGTGCAAGGCGCGAGCATCCGCATCGTTCTGCCGGGTGTTGCGCCGGGCGTGCTCAGTTACCGAGCCACTAGCGAAGGGCGCGTGTTCGAAGGAAGATTCGTGAAGTTGTAGCGTCACGCCACTTGCCGAACCGGCAAACTGAAACTGAACTGCGCACCCTCGTTCACGCGCCTGGTCGCCTTCACCGTGGAGCCATGCAGCTCAACAATGCGTTTCACGATGGCAAGGCCGAGGCCCGATCCATCAGCGGCGGCAGATCGTTGGCCCATGAAATAGCGATCGAAGATGTGGGGAAGGTCCGTTGGCGGGATCCCCACGCCGGTGTCGGTGATGCGTATTTCCACCGATCCGGGTTTGCCGCCATCGAGTTCGATCGTGATGCGATCGCCTTGGCGGCAGAACTTGATCGCATTGTGTACCAGATTCTGGATCACCCGGTCGATCTTCTTGATGTCCACCTCCACGATGGGCAGGTCCTTCGCCATGATGATGTTGATGCTCACGTTCTTCGCATTGGCCAACAGGCGCAGCTTGTTCGCCACGTCATGCACGAGTTCACCGAGCGACAGTGCCTCCAGGTCGAGCTTCACCTGTCCGGCTTCCAGCGTGCTCAACGTGAACAGGTCGTCCACCAGCAGCTTCAACCGCTCGGCGCTTTTGATGATCACCCCGATGTGTTCACGCTTTTCCGCTTCGCTGATCGTGCTGTCCTTCATCAGCAGCGTTTCCGCGTAGCCCTGTATCGCGGCGATGGGCGTGCGCAGATCGTGGCTCACGTTGCCGATCAGTTCCTTGCGCAGCTTGTCCACACCCTTCATCTCGTCGATGTTCTTCTCGATGGTGGTGGCCATATCATCGAACGTGTTGGCGACTTCCGTGAGCTCGCCGCTACCGGACATGCCGACCCGAGCTCCCAACTCTCCTTCTTTAAACCGACGGATCACATCAACGATCGAACCCAGGTTGCGCGTGATGTACCAGATCATCAGCAGCCCGGCGATCAATGTGAGGAGGAGCGCCAGCAGCGCAGAGCGCGTGCCCAGCCGCAAGAAGTAACTGCCGAAGAGCGTGTCAGCCGCACCCGCGTATTCCTGGCTGGCGAGTATGATGTAGACGTAGCCGCGTGTAATAGCGCCTTCCATGACGGGTGCCGCGCTGAAGATCTTCGGTTCGCCGGGCGAGCGCGGATCATCTCCGGTGATCAAGCCTTCGTACTTCTCGGTACGCATGAAGGACTTGATGGGGCCGAGCGACACGCGATCGGTCTTCACTTCGCCCGCTAGGGCCACGTACTTCAGGATGATACCCGTGGTATCGAGCACATACACCTCGATGCTGGGGTTCACAGCCATCATGCTGTGCATCAGCGTGCCGATCGCTTCCTCGGTGATCTCGCCGTTGAGGAAGGGCTTGATCTCGCCTGCGGTGTGCGCGGCCAGATCGTGGTTCATGCGCTGCGCCACCTCCAAGGTGTAGTTGCGCGAAGCATCGATGTTGGTCTTCAAAGTGATGCCAGCAAAGACCAGCAAGACCAGAAGGAAGATGGCCGAGACTTTCCAGAAGAGGCTGGAGAACCAGCGACGGGGCGTGCTCATGTGTGTTCAAGCATCAACGAACCGATAGCCAACGCCCCAGGTGGTGAGTATGAATTCCGGCGCGGCGATGTTCTTCTCCACCTTGTTGCGCAAGCGGTTGATGTGGCTGTTCACCGTGTGTTCGTAGCCGCTGAACTCGTAGCCCCATACCTTGCTCAAGAGCTCTTCTCTTGTGAATGTGACGCCGGGATGCGAAGCAAGATGCAACAACAGGTCGTACTCCTTCGGGGTGAGTTCAACCCGCGTTCCATGTACTTCCACCAGGCGCTTTTGCGTGTTGACGTGCAAGCCCGGTATGCCGATATCCCCGATGCTCGCCGTGGGTGCCGGTGCGTTCTCCATTCGCCGCAACAGCGCCTTCACCCGCGCAACCAGTTCGCGAATGCTGAACGGCTTCGTCATGTAGTCGTCCGCACCGGTTTCCAGCCCTAGCACCTTGTCGATCTCCTCGGCCTTGCTGGTGAGCATGAGAATCGGCGTGGCCACTTTCTCCGCCCGCAAGCGCTGGCAGATGGTGATCCCATCCATGCTGGGCAGCATCAGGTCCAACACGATCAGGCAGTGCTGCTTTGCCATCGCGCGCAGCAAACCTTCCTTGCCGTCGAAGATCTGTTCCACCTCGTACTGCAGATCAACTAGGTGGATGCGCACCAAGTTGCTGATGTCGCGGTCGTCTTCGATGAGGAGGATCTTGCGCATTGGCCGTAAAGCAACGGCGAGATCCTCACGGAACTATCACAGGGGCGGAAGGACCGGGCTTGAAGCTCACCATCTGATCATCGCTGTGATACTTCGGTGATCGTTTGTTCGGTACTTCGTACCATGTTCGCTTCATTCCGCTCGGCCGTCCTCCTTCTTGGGTGTTTCGCAGCCGCATTTGCGACGGCGCAGCAGAACTTCATGAAGAGCTACGGCGGCAGCGAGACGGAAGTCTGCAACAGCCTTGCCCTGCGCGCGGATGGAACCGTCGCCATGGTGGGCGAGACCACCACGCCAGCCTATGTCTTCGGTAGTTCGGAGGGTTACCTGTTGCGCACCGATCTGAACGGCGTTGTCCAGAACTCCATCACGGTCGGGTCCACGATCACCGATGCCTTTACACGCGTGGAAGCTTTGCCCGATAGCGGTCTGTTCGCTATCGGCTACACGGCTGGCTACGGTGCCAATTTCCTCGACTTTACTGTTACCCGGTTGAACAAGAACAACGGCATCGTGTGGAGCCGTCGGCTCGGCGGAGCGGAGAACGATCTCTGCCTCGGTTCCGCGCTCACGCACGATGGTGGCGTCGTGATCTCCGGACACTACGGTATATCCATCACCAACACGGATATCTACATCACCAAAGTGAGCGGCACCGGTGCGCTGGTGTGGACCACGCGAATAGCCGCTGCTGGGTACGAACTCGGCCACTACATCAAGCGCACTCCGGACAATGGCTTCATCGTTTGTGGCGAGGCCAGTGCTTTTGGCCCGAACAGCCCGCACATTTTCGTGACCAAGTTGGCTTCGAACGGTAGCGTTACATGGCGACAGGTCTTCGCCGGGGCGCAGGAGGATCATGGTACGTGTGTGACCCCCACCTTGGATGGAGGCTACGCCATTGCCGGATACACCTTCAGTTACGGTGCCACCAGCGGTGATGTCTTCCTGATGAAGTTGACTTCCTCCGGCGCATTGTCCTGGTTCAGGCGCTATGGCGATGCGCGTACGCAGATCGCGCGGGACATTGTGCAGATGCCCGATAGCAGCTATTGGATCACCGGACACTCCAGTAGCGGCGGCTTCGGCAACCCGGATATCTTCTTGGTCCACACGAACAAGACCGGCACATTGCTTTCTTCCAAGGAATACGGCCGACCTACGCGCACCGAGCGCGCGAACGCCATGGTGGTTGCGCCCGACGGTGGCTTACTGATCGGGGGCGAGATGTACGAATGCCCCACCAACCAGTTCGAGGCGCTGCTCGTGCGCACACTGCCCGGCGGCTATTGTCCTTCCTGCGACACGACCAATGTCGCGTACACTTCAAGTGCCCACACACCAACGATCTACACGGGGTTTGCGATCAGCTCGGCTGGAGCCATGAACAACATCAGCCCCATGAGCCAAGTGGTCCTCAGCGGGACCACCTTGTGTTCCGACCCGATCACTCTGCCAGTAGAATTGCTCTCGTTCGTCGGCGAAGCCGATGGACCGATCAACATGCTGCACTGGTCCACCGCCACGGAGCAGAACAATGACCGTTTCGAACTCGAGCGCAGTAGCGATGCTTCGCTATGGACGCTGCTCGAAACAGTGCCCGGAGCTGGCAACAGCCAAAGCACACTGCTATATGGCGCGATAGATCAGTACCCGCTCGAACTGGCCTACTACCGGTTGCGACAAGTGGACCTCGATGGTTCAACAAACTTCAGTGACGTTATCGCCGTGGAACGTGAACGCCTTCCGGGGGCGTTGGTGCTCTACCCGAATCCGGGAAGCGACCACCTCACGATCAGCGTAGAAGGTGATGGAACGATAGATGGTGTGGAGGTGTTGGCCGCCGATGGACGCGTGGTGCTGCGGTCTACCCCGTTCGGTGCCGGTGGCCTTGTTGATGTGGATGTTTCAGATCTGGCGACCGGCACTTACCTCGTGCGCATCACCTCCGTTGGTGCGGTGCGATCTTCGACCTGGATGAAGCTTGATCCGTAGGCGGATCGACCGCGAAAGGTGAGGCGATCAGTACCGCACAAGCACCTATTCCGGCGGCTTGCGCACCAGGTTGCTGATGTCGTGGTCGTCTTCCATGAGGAGCACTTTGCGCATAGGTCCGATCAAATGAACGGCACGAGTATCACACCCCGATCACGAACATCAATGAGCATCTCGCTGAATGGGCGAGCTTGGATCAGGATGGCCGCGTGTGCGCTTCCGCCCCGTTCTCGATCGTCCGCTTCAGATCGTCGAGGTCGCACTCTAGCGTGTTGCTCGTGAGGCTGTGCGGTGTACCGTACTGCCCGAGCACCAAGCGTTGCATCGCTCGGGACACAGGGTTCATCCGTGCGAGCACTTCTTCCACATTGTCCACGTGCACCAGCAGGATTTTCGTGCCTTTCACGTTGGTGATGGAGCAATGCGTGATGCGCTTCCACGGGATCACCGGTTGGAATGCGAACACGCCCAGCCGATGGATGCCTTCATCGTTCAACACCAGCCCCGGTCGCTTGTCGAACAGCTTAGAGCCGAGCACGACCATGCCTGCGCCAGCGAACAGCATGCAGCTGATCGCCACGAACCATGCCCGCGCCGCAGTGCTGCCCTCGAACGAGGACGCCTTTTGCGCCAGCCACAGACCGAGCACCATGAACAGCCCGCTCATCAAGAACCATCGCAGCAGCTTGCCCTTGTGAAGCGGGATGGAGATCGGCGTCATCGCTCACATCCGTTCCAAGCGCACAACGTTCTCCACATGGTAGGTGTGCGGGAACATGTCGATCGGCTGCACGTGCGTGATGCGGTACATGTCCTTCAGCAGCGACAGGTCACGCGCTTGGGTGGCCGGGTTACAACTCACGTACACGATACGTGCGGGTGCCAGCTCCCGGATGCGTGCCACCACATCCTCGTGCATGCCCGCGCGCGGCGGATCGGTGATCAGTACATCGGGCTTGCCGTGGCGCGCGATGAAGTCCGCATTCAACAGGTCTTTCAGGTCGCCTGCTTCGAACTTCACATTGCTGATGCCGTTCAGCTTGGCGTTCTTCTTCGCGTCCGCGATGGCTTCGGGAACCAGTTCGGCACCGATCACTTCCGCGCAGTGCCGCGCCAGGAAAAGCGAAATGCTGCCCGCTCCGCAATAAAGATCATACACCTTCTCGGTTCCGGTGAGGCCCGCCAGTTCGCGTGTCACCTCGTACATCCGCTGCGTTTGCTCCGGATTGGTCTGGAAGAAGCTCTTCGCGCCAATGCGGAACTTGAGGTTCGCGAAGCCTTCGTCTTTCAGCTCCTCCACGATGTGGTCCTTGCCGTGGAAGGTCTTGATGTCCAGATCGAAGATCGTGTCGTTGCCTTTGGGATTGATCGTCCACAAGAGCGAGGTGATGTTCGGGAACTCCGCCTTCACCGCGCCCAGTAGTTCTTTTTGCGCTTCCGGATGGTCCTGCCCGAAGGCAACGAGCACCATGCATTCACCGGTCGTGGTGGTACGCACCATTACCGTGCGCAGCCAGCCTTCGTGCTTGCGGATATCATAGAACCCCGGCTCTTGCTTGCCCGCGAACGCGCGGATGAAGTTGCGCACGCTATTGCTCGGCTCCGGTTGCAAGTGGCACTCATCCACCTGCAGCACCTTGTCGAAACCACCGGGCACGTGGAAGCCCAGCGCATTTCGGTCAGTGATATCGCCCATCGAGGCCAGTTCTTCCGATGTGAACCAGCGGAAAGCGCTCGCGGTGTACTCCAGCTTGTTGCGATAGTTCGTGGTGCGATCGGAAGCCAGGATCGGCGTGACTTCCGGTAGTTCTAATCCGCCAAGGCGAACGAGGTTGTCCACCACTTGCTGTTGTTTGAACTCGAGCTGCTTGGGGTAGGAGAGGTCCTGCCATTTGCAGCCGCCGCACACACCGAAGTGCTTGCAGAAAGGATCCACGCGGTCCGCTGACTTCTCCACGATGCGGATGGCCGTGGCTTCCGCCCAGGTCTTCTTCTTCTTGGTCACCCGCAGGTCCGCCACATCACCAGGAACAGCGCCGGTGATGAAGATCACCTGGCCTTCCCGTTTTGCAATGGCTTTGCCCGTAGCTCCGTAGCCGGTTACCGGTACAGATTCCCAGACGGGTAGTGTTTTTTTGTTGCGCATGTGCCGCAAAGAAGAGGAGAATGGTGGTAGCGTCACCGGATATCTTCGCGACCCATCCAGAAAGCCATGCAGGAAACCCGCACCGATCAACGCAGCAAGACCCAGCGTGCCATTGCCCTGGAAGACAAATACGGGGCACACAATTATCATCCGTTACCTGTGGTGCTGGATAGCGGAAAGGGCGTGTTCGTGTGGGATGTGGAGGGAAAACGCTACTACGACTTCCTCAGTGCTTACAGTGCTGTGAACCAAGGTCACTCACACCCGCGACTTGTGAAAGTGATGCAGGAGCAGGCAGGCAAACTTGCGCTCACGAGCCGTGCGTTCTACAACAGCCTTCTAGGCGAGTATGAGAAGTTCGTGTGCGAATTCTTCGGCTATGAGAAGGTGCTGCCCATGAATACGGGCGCAGAAGCCGTTGAGACCGCCCTGAAAATGGCCCGCAAGTGGGGCTACCAGAAGAAAGGCATTCCCAATGGTGAAGCGAAGATCATTGTCTGTGAAGGCAACTTCCACGGCCGCACGATCAGCATCATCAGCGCCAGCAGTGATCCCGATAGTCGTGGAGGTTTCGGGCCATACACACCGGGCTTTCTGTCCATTCCTTACAACGACATTCCTGCTCTTTCAAAAGCGCTGGAGGATCCAAATGTGTGCGCTTTCATTGTAGAGCCGATCCAAGGTGAAGCGGGAGTTTTTGTTCCTGCTGAAGACTATATCAGCACGGCCAACAAGTTGTGCAAAGCGAAGAACGTGCTCTTTATGGCCGATGAGGTGCAGACCGGGATCGCGCGTACAGGCCGTCTATTGTGCAGTTGCTACAGCACCGGTTGCGATTGTGCGATCGGCGAATGCCGCAATGGTTCCCAAGCCTTGAAGCCCGATGTGGTGATCCTTGGTAAAGCCCTCAGCGGCGGCATGTATCCCGTAAGCGTTGTGCTCGCTGATGACTGTATTATGGAGGTATTCACGCCCGGCACACACGGCAGTACGTATGGCGGAAACCCCATGGCCGCAGCGCTGGCGATCGAAGCTTTGAGCATCGTGCGCGACGAAAAGCTTGTGGAGAACGCGGATCGCCTTGGCAAGATCTTCCGTGTCGAAATGCAGAAGCTGGTGGACCGTTACGACTTCGTGAAGTTGGTGCGCGGTAAAGGGCTGCTGAACGCATTGATCATCGAGCCACGCACCACAACTGACGGCTCACCGAAGACCGCTTGGGAACTGTGCCTGCTTCTGCGTGACAACGGCCTGCTGGCCAAACCCACGCACGGTGACATTATTCGGTTCGCGCCTCCGTTGGTGATCACGGAAGAACAGCTCATGGAGTGCTGCAACATCATCGCGTTGAGCGTTCAGCAGTTCGCATAGGCGAATGGAAGGTGCCTACCAGATCTTCACCCGCAGACTGTCCGCGCGCCACATGGCATCGCCTTCTTTGATGCCGAAAGCCTCGTAGAATTCCGGAAGGTTGGCAAAGGGCCCGTTCACACGAAGGCTGGCGGGTGAGTGTACATCGCTAAGCAGCTGTTGGCGGAGGCTTTCCTCGTTCTCGTGGCCCAACCAGCCCAATGCGTATCCGAGGAAATACCGTTGCACAGGTGTGAGGCCCGCGATCTTTTCACCCTTCTTGTATTGCTCGGTTTTCTTGAATGCATCCAAGCCAAGCACCACGCCGCCGAGGTCCGCGATGTTCTCGCCTTGGGTGGCATCGCCGTTAACATGGATCCCTTTGATGGGCTCGTATCCACTGAATTGGCGTACAATGCCGCCAGCGCGGGACTTGAAGTTGGCCGCGTCCTCGGGCGTCCACCAATCGGTGAGATTGCCCTTTGCGTCGTATTGGCGGCCTTGGTCGTCGAAGCCGTGCGTGATCTCGTGGCCAATGGTGCTTGCGGCTGCGTAGCCGTATACGAGCGCATCGTCGGCGAATTGATCGGGAAGCCCAGCGATCAGGAAAATGCCGGCGGGTAGCACGATCTCATTGTTGCTGGGGTTGTAGTAGGCGTTATACGTCTGCGGCGTCATTCCCCACTCGGCACGGTCAACTGGTTTGCCGAACTTCTTCACATCATCGTTGAAGTGCCAGCGGATGCTGCTGCGCATGTTGGCAGCATAGCTCTCGGTACCAATAGCCAGATCGCTCATGTCTTTCCAAACATCGGGGTAGCCCACCTTCTTGGTCATGGTGGTGAGTTTTTCCATGGCTTTCGCCTTGGTAGGCGCGCTCATCCAATCCAGTGCTTGAATGTGTTCGCCATAGGTCGTGCGAATGGCTTCCACCAGGTCGTTGTAACGCTTCTTGGTCTTGGCTGGGAAATAGTCGCGTGCGTATACTTTGCCCAGGATCATGCCGATCGCGCCCTCCTGCGCATCCAGCGCACGCTTCCACCTTGGTCGTTGCTCTTTTCGGCCGTTCAGTTCCGTTCCGAAAAAGGCAAAATTCTCTTGGCTGATCGTTGTGCTCAAATAGCGAGCGTAACTGCTCACCAAGTGGAAACGCATGTAGTTCTTCAGCGTATTCACATCCGCAGAGGTGATCTCCTTGTCCAATGCGCTGTAGTAATCCGGCTGCCCGATGATCAATGTGTCGCACCCTTGCAGGCCATAGCTGTCGAGCATTGCGCGCCAATTGATGTGCGGTGTGTGCGTCTTCGAAAAGTCGGAGACTGCCATCTTGTTATAGTTCGCATACGGATCGCGCAGGTCTTCCATGCGCTTGTTCATGTTGGCCAGTCGTGTCTCGAAGCCCATAATATCAGCACCGCTTTTGTAGGCTGCTGCACTGTCCTGCCCCGTGAGCATCAGCATGCGAGCAATGTGACCGGGGTAGGCTGCGCGGTTCTTGGCAACACCTTCTTCCTTATTGAAATAATAATCGCGGTCGGGGAGGCCAATACCACTCTGCCACAGCTGTACCGCGATCTTCTCACTGTTCTTTTCATCCTGCCCGATGTACAAGGCCCAGAACGCATCGCCCCCGATCGGGTTCAGCTGACCAGCAACGGTGATGGCATCACTGGGACTTTGGATGCCATCGATCAGGGCGAGTTCAGCATTGAGGGGCGTTGTTCCTTCCTTGTCGGCCTTCACACTATCCATGGCCAACAGCCAGAAGTCGGCCACTTTTTTCTCGTCGCCCTCCACGTTCGGGTTCGCGACAGCTGTTTCGTTGATCCGGCGCTTGATCGCGTATAGGTCCTCAAATACCAAATGGCCCATGCTCCAACTCGATTCACTGGCTGGGATCGGGTTGTTTTTCATCCAGGTGCCTGTTGCCCATCGGAAGAAATCGTCGCCTGGCTTTACCGTGCTGTCGATGTAGGTCGCCAGTAGATCCGGAGGTGGAATGCCTTCTGATCGGCTGGGCTCAGGGGATGTTCCGCAAGCGGCGAAGGACACCGCCAGGATGGACAGGTATTGTTTCATGTTTCGAATGCCGATACACGGCGAAAAATTGGTGCGCAAAAGGGGGCGCAAGCATACCGCTTTCCACGGGGTATACACTGACCAAACGGACATATGGTTCAAAATGCACCGAACCGGCAAATCCCGTTTCTGTCCAGTTCCTGAAAATGATAGAAGACCGATCCCGCTTACTGGTGCGATTTGTCGATGGTCTTCATCAACTTCCCGTTCTCATAGTACAACTCACGGTGTACTTGGCCATCCGGGGCATAATCGATCTGGATCCCATGCTCCAGACCTTTTTCCCAATGTTCAACGAATTTCTTCGTGCCGTTCTCGTAGTAGTAGGTCCATTCGCCTTGCTCAACGCCATTGTCGAAATGGCCGACGTAGTCCAATTGGCCGTTCGCGTAGTACACCTTTTCCATCACCTTCATGGCTTCTTCGCCGGTACCCTTCATGTAGATAACCACCTCGGGTTTGCCGTTGGAGTGGCTACTGGCTACGAACTTGTGCGTTGAACATGAGCACAAAAGCAGACACAAGAGAAGGACCGGGAGTGGACGCATGGTACGGC
>JANNYL010000051.1:0-5378 GCA_031410075.1 Flavobacteriales bacterium | reverse complement strand
CCATGTGCCGGAGTTGGCATCCTGGCCAGCTTGTATCCACGAAGTGGCTCCGGTCTGTCCCCAGTGGCCGTTCCACATGAGCGCATCAATGCTCTGTGTTGGTGGGCCAACCGGTGGTACGTAGGTAGCGAAGAGTGAATCGCCCAATGCAACACCGGGTGGGCGGAACATGATAACACCCGGGGTGGTTGTAGTCGCCGTGAACTGGTGCGGTGGAACAATGGCGGGGGTCTGGAAGATGCGCAAGGCACCGTTCACGTCCACCATTTCGGCAGGCGTGGTGGTATTTACACCCAAGTAACGAGCGCCAACAGCGCCCTTCAAGGTCATTTGGCTGACGTTGTTGGTGCGGAAGGTCAGGTCCGTGTTATCACGCGTTCCGAAAAAGTCATTGACCGGGTTGCTCACGTTGTTGCCCAAGAGGTCCCAGTTATTGGCGCTACGGTCCACCTTCATCCATTGGCCGTATTCGATGTAATAGAAGCCTTCTGTTGCGGCAACGCCTGTGGCCACGTAGACCATAAGGCCTTGTGGAAGAACACCCGGTGCTCCCAACGCGGTACGTTGAGCCAAGGTCATGCGCGGTATCAGCATGCCTTTTTGGATGAGACCAATGCCGTAATTGGAACTAACATCCAAGATCGCCGAGGCAGCAGGCGCAGCACCATTGTTGTTGATGGCGACGTTGCCGGTTTGCGCCAGGGCGGAATTAGCAGCCAACATCACCGCCAGTGCGGGAAGGGAGCGAAGGAAGAAGCTTTTCATGGCAGTTCGCTGTGGGGTGATCACTTGGTTTGCGTGTTGGCGTTGATGCGCTGGCGCAGGGCGCCGGTGAGGTGCAGTTTTTGTGCATCGGAAAGGCGGCGGCTGGCGTTCACCTCATCGATCAACGAGCGCAATTCCTCTTCGCTCGCGGAAGATCCGAAGGCCAGGGTTTCCATGGCGCTCAGGTCCTTTTCCAATTCAACGATGTTCAAGGCTTGGCTTTCCACTGTTTCCCAAAGCCCTGTTTGCAACTGCCCGAGGGATTTGCTGCCATAGGTTTCCCATTCCTCGCGGGAAGGCATGCTGGGCAGGTGGCGCTCGGTCTTCAGGTAGTCTTTCAGGTTATCAACGCTTACATAAGAGTAGCCTTTATCGTTGGCAGCGGGCTTGGAGTTGCCGTCGAAATAGGTATCGAACACGTGGTCGCTCAGTTGGATGCTACCATCGAACACAGCCACCCGTGCGCGCACGGAGCCCGGACCGCGGTAGTTGGCATCGGCCCAAACACCGGGAGATACCGTTGCGCTATCCACTATAAGGCCACCGCCGTAATTGATGAAGTTGTCCAACACGTCAGCACCCACGAAACCGGGGGTTTGCACCTTGCCATTGAAGCGGGTAACAGGGCGGTTGTTGGTGGTACCCACCGCTGCTCCTGCGCTAAGCGGGTTATCCCTGTAGGTACGGCCATGGCGATCCGTAGGGTCGTTACCCACGGTCCACGTAACCCATTTGGTGGCTTGGTAAGGAAGACCTACCTCCAAGTTCACTTTAGGGCTGATACCGATGGTAGGTGACTTGTACCAGCAGAGGTCGATCACCACGTTCTGCACACCATCCCATACAAAGCAGCTTGGTTCAAAGTTCCATTGTTTCCAACCGGGTTGTGCCAGGAAGGAGATCAAGGAATCGCTGTTGCACGGTGTATACGATCCAGCGCCTGTTCCCCACAAAGCGGTGGGTTCCCAGTTGTTCGCGAGGAACGTATTAAGGGCCGTGTGCCGCATACGGATCTCGATCTTCATGTCGGCACCGGGTGCGCCGTTGGGGTCGATACCCAACACATACATGGAAATCGCAGAAATGCGGCCGGCACAAAGCCCAGCTGCGAGCAGCTCGGCCGCAGGGTACAAGTACTGCACATGGTGGCCCTTGCGCAAATTGCTGCCGGTGTTGGTGTTGAAGGGGGTATTCGGGTTCTGGCCAGCACCAACAGCATCGGTTACAGTTCCCAAGGTTCCACGAACGGTTTGTCCGTCAATGCCCAAGCACTGGAGGGCGATCGGGCGATAAGCTTGGTTGGCGTATTCCACCTCTGCGTTCTCCAGCCGCTGCCAGCCGGTCGCTGTGCCGTTCAGGTTGCCGAAGTGCCAGCGGTTGGGCGTAGCGAGCGTGTTTTCATACTTGATGGCACCAGCTGTGTTCAACAGGGTATTCCCCACTCTCACACCACCGTTCACGTCCAAACGTTCAACCGGCGCGGCGATAGGATTCACGCCCACAAAACCGGAAGTCGCTGAAATGAGTATTTGTGGCTGCACACCGGTGTTCACCGTACGGATGTGGAAATCGTCGAGGCTACCGGCTCTGGTGCCCAAAAAGTGGGTTGCTGCTGTCGTATTCCCGTTCCCTGCCACCATCCAAGAGGACCCAGCAGAACTGTACCGCACCCAATCATCCGGAGCGGCGGAAATGCCTTCGTAGTAGAAAAAGCCGCTCATGTATTTTGACAGCAGCGTGGGGTCAGCGACGGTCAACGCGTTCGTTGCATCATCCGTTTGGTACACCCACAATCCTTTGTCCACAGCGGTCAATCCAACGATGGCGGTGCGCTGTGCTGCCGTCATGCGGGGTATGAGCATACCGCGTTTACCGTTGGCGGGCAGGCCAGAAACATCCACATCCAGCAGTGCGCGCGCGGCAGGCGCTGCTCCTGTTGTGTTGATCCCCGTGTTTTGGGCGCTGGCGTTCGGTAGGAACGAGGCGACAAGCGAGGCAGCGAGAAGGAAGCGTAACGAGTACCGCATGGAGCGTAGCGTTAAGAGAGTTCCGGAATAGGCGAAAGGTTCAGGCAGGAAACAGACAAATGTAACAGAATGGTGATCTTACAGCAAGCCTTGGGTACAAGCACAACTGCATCCTTGGCATCCTGAAACGAGACATCATTCGAAAGGCGAGACGGCAAACAGCTCGAAGGGTTGCCCGCGAGTTTTGAACGATCGTTGAACAGGGTGAAGCACATGGATCATTCCTTGACGAACTGAGCGGTTTGGGGAACGCCGGTGGAGTTGGTGAAAAGCCGCATTCTATAGGACCCTGCACTTAAGCCGCCTGTGCGCATACTGATGGTTTGTTGTCCGCGCTCCAGGTCCATATCGCGGTCACGCACTACACGGCCAACCGCATCCACCAACTGCACGTACGCGGTTCCGGCCATGGGCATTTTGAACGAAATATTCAATACGTCTTGCACGGGGTTCGGGAACAGGGTAGGCTTTTCGTCCTCCTTTCCGAACAGAACAACCACCTTCTCGGTATGTTCATAGGCGCCATCCATGTCAACTTGTTTCAAGCGGTAATAGTTCGCTCCTTCGCTCGGAAACAGGTCCATGAACGAGTAATCGATCCGGTGCTGGCTTTCACCGGCGGCTTCCACTGTGCCGATCGGTTCGAAGTGTTCGGCATCCATGGAACGTTCAACCACGTAATAATCGCTATTGGTCTCCGAGGCTGTTGCCCAATCGACCGAAACCGCGGGTCCTTCAGCGGTAGCACCAAGCGTCAGCAGTTCTACAGGGAGAACGGTGCAATCCAGTGAAGCACCGCTGTCGAATTGCCACGAAAGTGTGAACGAAAGGCCGCTTTGGGAGTAATTGCTCACATACAGGATGTAGATCTCGCCTGTTACCACAGCCATACCTGAAACCCAGCCATCGCCACCAGAATTTTCGGTGGACGGCGTGCCGGACGGTGCCCACCGCGGAGGGGAGTATGTGGCGTGCCCCATGCCCGTATTGTAACTACCAGTTGCCGCGAAGGTGCTAGGTCCTGAAGCCCATGTGCAACGCACGGGAGGGCCAGAAGGGATACACACCGACCCCGTAGTAGAGCCGGTAGGATAGGGTCCCCAGATACCCCAATCGTAATCGTCGTTACCTGCAGGATCCACAGTCATCCCCAAATTACCACCACTGGAAACCCGATAGATGTACCACGTACCCTGGCGTTCGGCCGCCGATAGACACCCGTAATTGCCCGGATTCAGATCGATATTGTTTCCTGTATTTGGCGGGTTGTAGCTGGAAACGGCCCCGCCGCAAATGGTCTTGGCACCGAGACAATCTTCTTGAAGAACGGAAGGTGGGTTGCATGTTACCGTCCTCGTGTAGCCTAGACCATTACCCGGCGGGGTGCCCGAATTGAAGTACAGTGCCAACGAAGGGAACAGGGACACTTGGTACTCGTTCTGGCCTTGGTTGGGGCCGGTATTGGAATAGGTGTAGGCAACCACTTGACCGATATTCAGACCGATGAGGAACGCCCCGTACCCGGTTGCACACGTGTAAACTGTTGGGGAGCCGCCATTGATCGTTACGGTTACGGTTGAAGTTCCCCAACCATCCCAGCCGGTATCGTACACTTCCAGCAATTGTCTGCACGAGAAACCAACCGGATTCGCTGGGCTTGTTAGGCAGATGTTGAATGTGCCGACCGCGCCTCCGAAACCCCAGAAGCGAACGAAATAGGTACTCCCGGACACAAGATCCAATCGTTTGATGAACGGCATGTTGCCCGCACCATCATCATCATCGCACTCCACCAAGGTGAGCGCACCGCAAGTGCCGGAGTACAAAGCCATGGCTCCTTCCGTAAGCGTGCCTGCTGTGGATTCGATGATACCGATACCGCTGGCCGGTGCAACGAACGAGAACCAAACATCCCCACTGACGTAATTCCCGCAGCCTGGCGCAGGTGGGCCTGCAGTAGTGCATGCGCCAACATTCGTTCCAGCGGATGCGATACACGTGGTATTCACAGGAAGCGCAGTTGCGCTGCAAGGATCGTCATTAGCCGGTGGTGGGGTCACAACCATGGATACCGCGCAGATGGAAAAAGTTTGACCTCCGGTTCCTCCGTACCTCCAGAACCGGATGTAAATGGTGGCGCCCGGTGTCAAACAGGTCAGATCCAACTGGGGCATATTACCTGGCCCATCATCGTCATCACATTCTATCAGGGTGAACGTATTTCCATTTGCACAACCGGTGGAGGAATAGGCGGCCATGCCACCATCCGTTAGCGTGCCAGCGGTTGTCCGAATGCTCACTGCGCCATTAGCTGGAACAATAACCCTGAACCATACATCGGCACCGGTGTAATTCGCGCAGCCCGGAGCTGGAACAACTGGAGCATAAACTGTAGTGGTTGCGCCATTCCGGGTACCAGCGGTGGCTACGCAAGCCACATTCACGGGCAAGTTGATGGCACCGCAAGGGTTGTCGTTCGCGGGTTGGGCGAACAGGTTACCGATGATGCAGAACACCAACACGAGAACTGAGCCCCAGCGGCTCAACGAACCATTGATCATTCCCTTGTAATTGATGGTTTGCATC
>JANNYL010000050.1:0-3834 GCA_031410075.1 Flavobacteriales bacterium | reverse complement strand
GTTGATCGCGGTATTGGAAGTGCCGGAACATCTCCTCGTCCGGCTCGAAGATCACGCGCGTGCCGTTCGTCTCATCGCTTTTCTCCAGCTTCAGGTCTTTGCGCAACACACCACGATCGAACTCGGCGCGTTTCAACTGCCCTTCGCGGTAGCTCTCGATCTTGAAGTAGCTGCTCAGCGCGTTCACCGCTTTGGTACCAACGCCGTTCAAGCCAACGCTCTTCTTGAACGCCTTGCTGTCGTACTTGGCGCCGGTGTTGATCTTGCTCACCACATCGATCACCTTGCCCAAGGGCACACCACGACCAAAGTCGCGCACTTCCACGCGAGAGCCTTCGATCTTCACCTCCACCTTCTTGCCGTGACCCATCACGAACTCATCGATGCAGTTGTCCAGCACCTCCTTCAGCAGGATGTAGATGCCGTCGTCGAAACTGCTGCCATCGCCCAGTTTACCGATGTACATGCCCGGCCGTAACCGGATGTGCTCTTTCCAGTCCAGCGACCGGATGTGTTCTTCGGAATAATTCGTCTCGCTCATCGTTTCAATGCCGGGTCACGCGGAGCCGCTGAAGCGCGGAAAAATGCAGCACTGGCTCACCGTTCGATCCAAGGAATTCTATGTATTGACGCGGGTTCCAACAGGACGCAGCGAAAGTAGCCTCCGTGGGAATGGGGTTGGGCTATAACGAGGAACGGGGTTATCAACGATCCGGGGGGAGTTTTCAACAAGTATGCCCCGCGGCCTGTGGGGGAAAAGGGCCTGGGCGTCTGGTCCTCCGACAGGTTGCCAACCGCCCCTGCCGCATGGCAAAAAGCACCCACCCGGCCTTGGAACGTTCGCCCGCTTCGGCAAACACGGTTTCACCGGATGTGGACCGGGTGGAGCGCCGCTCCCCTCAATCGCTGATGCGCACGTACTCCATCTGTGGTTTCCACGGTACAGGCTCACCGCGCACCATGCGCACCATGCGGGCCTCTTCGGTGTACTTCCGAAGGCGCAGGAATTCTACCGCCACCGTGTTCGCTTCGGGAACCACCACACTCGTTACATGCGGCATATGCCAGCGCAAGAGTTCTTCGCCTGCATGCGCGTTATCAGCCAGCACCAGCCCTTCACCCAACAGCGGCAGGTAGGTGCCTTGCACGCGACCCTTGCTGATGTACAAGCGACCGGCGTACAGGTGTTCGCTGATCCACGCACGCCGGTCCTCGCCGCTCGCGCGTTGATCCAGGTGCAACACACCCATCGCGTGGTGCGGCTCGAACAGTTCCACTTCGTCTTCCGTAGGGGCTTCGCATTGGCCATCCACGAAGCGTATGTAGTTGCCTTCCGCACGGAACTCCAGGGCTTCGAACAGCGGACGTTCCTCGTCGTTCACCCCCGCCGTTACCGACCTGCATCCCTGCGTTTCCAAGGCGTCCACTTGGGCTTGCAGCAGCAACGCGCTCACCCCTTTGTCGCGAAAGCGTGGATGCACGAAGCGCGGACCTACCCAGCCGGTGCCGTTGTGCGCGAGCGCATTGCCAACACCCGCCACCAGTGCTTCGCCGAACACGGCCTTCAGCGGGAAGCAATAGGGTGTGGCCAAATTCCAGCGCATGTGGGCCAGTAGCCACTCCCAATCGGGCGGCTCCAATTCCAACAAGTCGTCGAGGTCTTCGGGCAGGAACGGTGCGATGAACATGCGGGCAAAGTTGGAGCGGAGCGGCCTATGCGCGGTAATGCGTTCGTGAACGGATCTCGCGCTGCTCTTCCGATCAAGCCATGCCTGTGTGCGCGTACAAAGGCCGTTCCCGTAGTGCTTTCGACCATTCCAGCAGGAACGCGTGGGCTGCATCCATAACAAAAGAAGATCGAGGGTACGTGTGAAAAATACCCCCTTCTGGGTATTTCCGGAACGAAAGTGATCCCGTTGTTTCGCTTTCTCAAAACCAGATCCATGATCCGCTCTTTCCTTCTCGATGATGGGCGCGGATATTTTCAACTGTCACAAAGCGATGTGATGAAGACACGTGATCAGCACAATGATCAGAAGATCGGGGTATTTCTCATACCCGGCTTCATCATCTCTTCTTTTTTCAGCGGCTGCTATACGCTCAAAATGCCTCCACCATCGTTCAGTGGTGTCGTGCGTGAGAAGGATAGCGGCGCGTTGTTATCCGATGTACGCGTGGATCTGCAAAAAACAGGGGTCGGCACCACTTACGTTCCAACGGGTTGGTCCACGACTACCGGCGCAGTAGGCTATTTCGAATTGCCTCTCGCCAAACTTCTTACTTATGGAACGAAGAGCGATCTTTTGAACAACACCTTTCAACTGGTCTTTAGCAAACCAGGACTGCCGCCGCAATCCGTTTATATCAGCCAATACGTTGGCTACACGGATGTATTGATGGATGACCCCGCAGTTCTCCCGGACGCATCGGAGAGGTTCAAGGTGGCCGACATGCACTATCATCTTACCATGCGTGCTCAGAACGCGATGGGGCCGCACTTGTATGACGGCAATATGAATACCAATGGGGATGTCAGTCATGTCCTCTGGTACAAAAGCATCCGAGGACTGATGGTTCCGCGCAAAGGACGTTGGCACAAGCCACACAAATTAACACATACGCGCCTTGTCCGTGCGAACCAACCGAACGAAAAACCGAGTTCGAAAAGGCGAATAAGTGAGGTCCAGTATTTGCTCGAAGGCACTGCCGTTCATGCGCCAAGAGGCAACAACGGCATGCGCCATTACTCCCAAGCCACGCTACCGAATACTGAACAAGGCCAGGTATTCCTGGGATTCAATGCCATATCCCCTTTCGAACAGAACCTCAACAATTCGGGCACCAAACGCTTCATAAGCAAGAAGCTGAAAACCGGCATCGAACAAAGCTGGCTTGCGCGCTTGGGGAACAAGAAGAACTGCCCGCCGCTTATTACGCATTGGGAGAACTTCAAGAAGGAGTACGAGATGTTCGCCGCACACGACCTCAGTTATAATGCACTCGATTGGCGGCACTTGGCGAAAGGTTCCGACCTGAACACAGATACACAGCCCTCCATGGTGGCTGTTTTGGAAGGGGGGCACGTGCTGCAACACCTGATCTTTCCGAACGATGTCAGCTATGATCTGGAGCATCGGACACGGACGGAGGAGAAGACCCTCGTGGAACGCCTCTTGGATCCACAGGTATCGCGTCCGACCTATGGACGCACGCATTCTCCGGAAGTACAAGCTATGCTCGCGAAATTGGGTCCGGCGCACGCGGCGTTTATGGCACTGGATTATTTGCCACGGCCGCGGCCTGCCACTTGGGCGTCCGACCTGCGAGGGGCCGAGAACCTGGAGCGTTCGCTGGTGGATGAATTGCTGCTGCTCGATCTGCGCCAGCGCGTTGCTGAACTGAAGCATCTGAAAGGGCCTCCGGTGAAGATGGTGGTGGTGAGCCACCTGAGTTACAACGGTATGACCGGGCATGCACCGGCACTGGATGATGGTGGTTTCCTTTCAGCCATCCTTGCGCAAAAGGTATACAACATTCGGGTGAGCGAGGATCGCAGTTATCTGCGGCAGTGGCGTGGCTTGTTCTTCACCGTGCCTGGCGTGAACAAGTTCGGTTCAGCGTTGATGCGTGAGCTGCTCAACACGCACAATGGGGAACCCCGCATCCTCATAGACCTGAAGCACAGCGATCTGCTTACGCGGCATTTCTTCTATGATTCCCTGATGACCTGCACGGACACTGTGACCATACCCCCGATATGTTCCCACTGCGCAGTCACCGGACTTCCCGAAGATTTCTATTCCCCGTTCACGAACGAATATCGCGTTCTTCGGG
>JANNYL010000049.1:0-2524 GCA_031410075.1 Flavobacteriales bacterium | reverse complement strand
GGACGATTTCGAATACGGCATTTACGATTGCTTCACGGATAGCATCGTGTATGGGAACTATGTGAGCTTGAAGGACAGCTTGATCGCCGATACGGCGGAGCACAGTGAGTTGCTCAAACTTGGAAAGGACGGGCACTATTTCGGCGTGTACTTCCCCAGGCGTACCACCAGCATATGGGAGCCCAAGCAAAGTGGCACCATAACGTGGATCTACCCGGCCATCGTAACGTTGATCGTATTCGCCTTTTTCGGATACAGTGTATGGGTGATCATGCGGCAGAAACGATTGGGTCGCATGAAGAACGATTTCATCGGCAACATGACGCACGAACTGAAAACGCCGATCAGCACTATCGCTTTGAGCAGCGAAGTGCTTACCGATCCCAATATCATCAACGAACCAGAACGGTTACGGAGTTATGCGAACATCATCCGCACTGAGAACGAACGCTTGCGAACGCAGGTAGAACGTGTGCTTCAGCTCAGCACGCTCGACAAAGGCGAACTCGAGTTGAAGCGTGAAGCCGTGGATCTGCACAAGGTGGTGAACGAGGTAACTTCGGTATTCGCGGTACAATTGAGCGAGCGGAAGGGCGAAATGATCACCGACCTGAAAGCCACAAGGGCCATTGTAGAAGGTGATCACGTTCACTTGACCAACGCCGTTATCAATTTGGTGGACAATGCGGTGAAGTACAGCTTGAACGAACCGAAGGTCACGATCCGAAGCAGTAACCACGGCGGGTATATCAAGCTGGAGGTCATGGACAACGGCATTGGGATCAAGCGCGAGGACATCAAGCACATCTTCGAGCGGTTCTATCGTGTGCATACCGGAAACGTACACAACGTGAAAGGCTTCGGGTTGGGGTTGCATTATGTGGAAGAGATCGTACGAGCTCATGGTGGGCGCGTTGCAGTGAGCAGTGAACTCGGAAAGGGAAGTACGTTCACATTGGATCTGCCGGTCAGCTGATAGTCGAACACATTCACCGAAAATTGACAAACGAACGATGAGCGAGATCAAGGCCAATATCCTGCTTGTGGAAGACGACCAGAACTTGGGTTTTGTAGTTCAGGATGCGCTGAAGCGAAAAGGCTACTCCGTTCATCTCTGTCGGGATGGGAAAGAGGGCCTGAAGTATTTCAACGAGCACGCCTACGACATCTGCATATTGGATGTGATGCTTCCGCAAAAGGACGGATTCAGCCTTGCGGAAGACATTCGGCGAAGTGATGAGAAGGTGCCCATTGTTTTTCTAACGGCCAAAAGCCAGACCGACGATCGCATTGCAGGCTTCAAAGCTGGTGGTGACGACTACCTCACCAAACCCTTCAGTCACGAGGAACTGTTCTTGCGGATCGAAGCGATATTGCGCAGGACCTTGGGCAAAGCGGAAAACCCGCGCGCGAAGGATGTGTTCGAGATCGCCAGCTACACCTTCGACTTCCGCAACTTTGAGCTGAAGCACCCGGACGAGTCACGAAAACTCACCAAGAAGGAAGCGGATGTGCTGCGTCTATTGTGTATGCACCGCGACCAGGTTCTACCACGTGAACTGGTGCTCAATATGGTGTGGGGAGATGACACGTATTTCCTGGGAAGAAGCTTGGATGTGTTCATCAGTCGCTTGCGCAAATACCTGCGGCTCGACCCACGCATACACATCAACAACGTGCACGGTGTGGGGTTCCGGTTCCAAGTGGATTGAAGTCTTTGGTCCTTCGGCCATGGCCGTTGGCACAGGAATTTTCGTGTCTTTCGAAATAGGGTGATAAGGTAGTGTGGGCGGCTTCGTTCACGAAGCACTGCTGCTTGTGGGGGCGTTGTGATGGATCCGAAGTAGTCTTCGCACTCGTCCCTGACGTCATCCAATTCCTTGGAAGCCGCAGTGCGGAAATTCATGTTTCGGTGAACTTGGAACAGGACTATCCGTAACGGGAGAGACCCGGATCATTCCGACTCACGTCGGAACTCACCGGGCCTCCCCGCAACCGGACAGCGTCCGTTAGTCGATCTTCATGAAGCGCTCGGTCACCGTGCTATTAGCGGTGTTGATGCGAACCATGTATGTACCAGGTGCCAGGTCGTTCACGTTCAGGATGCTCAAGTTGCTGCCAGCGCCCAAGAGGCTGGTTTGCGGTGCGAGCACTTCCTTGCCTGTGAGGTCGATCACACTGATGGCGATGTTCTGTTCGCCCACCAAGTAGATGCTGAGGTTCAGCACATCGCGAGTAGGATTCGGCCAGGTGCCTGTGATGCTGGCAGGTGCGTCGTTCTCGATCGCCATAGCCAAACCTGTTTCCATGTTCTCCATCTCTTCGAGCATAGCTTGTGGGTTGCTCGTGTCGATGTCGCGGAAGAGGTCGAGGATCGCGCAGATCACTGGGCCCACAGCGACGAACGGCGCACCGTTCACGTCGAGGCTAGCGCAGATACTGCCACCACCTTGGATCAGGAGTGAGTTCACATCGAAGCCCGTAGTGGTTCCGAACTGTACGATGGAGAGGTCCAGCGTGCTCG
>JANNYL010000048.1:0-7770 GCA_031410075.1 Flavobacteriales bacterium | reverse complement strand
ATCCATACAACGAAGCCATCATCGCTTTGCGCGATTACCTGAAGGCTTTTCCTGGCTCACCACGCCACGACGAAGCGCAGCAGTTCCTGCTGAACGTGTTCCTCAAAACGAAGAACTACGAGGCCGCGTTGGAAGCACTGGACGCGATCAAAAGCAAGGATATCCGCATGCAGGAGGTGTATCAGGACCTGGCCTTTAACCGCGGTGTCGAGCTCTTTGAAGGGCACAAGTACAAGGATGCCTCGCTGTTCTTCGAACGGGCCTTGAAATTCCCGGCGGACAAAAGCACGAATGCCAAGGCGCATTTCTGGCAAGGTGAAAGCTATTACGCCCAGGATGATTATGATGCCGCGTTGAAGAAGTATGACGACCTGCGGAACGGCAGTGGGGCTTACGCCACGAACCTATACGAGCAAGCCAGTTACAGCCAGGGTTATTGTTACTTCAAGCAGAAACAATACGATGAGGCCGCTACTTCCTTCAGGCGGTTCGTTTCGGCGAGCGGGATCGACAAAGCGCAGAGATCCGATGCCATGGTGCGCATTGGCGATTGCTACTATGTTGGCAAAGACGAACCGACCGCCATCAAGTGGTACAATGATGCCATCGCCAACGGAAGCACTGCGCGCGACTATGCCATGTTCCAGAAAGGCGTTTGCCAGGGATTGGAAAAGCAGTACGATGCCAAGATCGCCACGCTCAAGAAGTTGATCGAGGAAAAGCCCGGAAGCCAGTACGCCGCCGATGCCAAATTCGAGCTCGGTGAAACGTATATCAACCTTGAGAAGAACGACGATGCGCTCAAGTACTACAAGCAGGTTATCGACGGGCATCCGAACAGCCCGAATACCCGATCCAGCATGTTGCAAGTCGCGCTGATCCACCAGCGACAAGGGCAGGTAGACAAGGCGATCGACGAGTTCAAGGCCGTGGTAACGAAGTACCCGACAGTTGATGGAAGCCGTGAAGCGCTCGCGGGTTTGGAAAGCATCTATGTGGAGCAGGGCAAGGTGGCCGAATACGAGGCTTATGCGCGTTCACTCTCGTTCGTTGATCCAAGCACGCTTGATCTCGATGAGAAGTATTACCTCAGTGCTGAGCAACTCTACCAAGCGGAGAAATGTGACCTGGCCGTTGGTGCGTTTGCCGACTATCTGGCCAAATACCCGAATGGAGCCTTCGCGTTGAACGCTACGTTCTACAGTGCCGATTGCTTGTATCGCGGTAAGAAAGATGCGGAGGCTCTTCCGAAATTCGAAACGGTCATCAAGCGCGATGCAGGCCAGTTCATGGAGGCCTCACTTTTTGCTGCCAGTGATATCCTCTATCGCGACAAGCGCTGGGAAGGTGCTTTGAGCTATTTCGAACAATTGGAAACGAAAGCCGCCACACCACAGAACGTTCTGGCCGCTGAAGTTGGACAAATGCGTTGTTTGAAAGAACTGGAACGAACCGACGCCGCAGGTCTTGCTGCTGATAAGGTGCTGAAGAATGCCGATGCCAATGCAGGCCTGAAAGCAGAAGCCGGTCTGGTCGCCGCTTTGGGTATGCTGGCCCGCAATGAGTTGGACGCGGCGTACACGAAGTTCAAGGCTGTGGCCAAGGACAGCAAGAATGCAACAGGTGCTGAAGCGAAGTACAACATGGCGTACATCAAGCACCTCCAGAAGAAATACAGCGAGGCGGAGACGGAGGTATTCGACCTAGCGAAAAAATTCCCGAGCTACGACTACTGGAAAGCGAAAGGCTTCATTCTACTGGCGGATGTGTATGTGCAGCTGGATGATCGCTTCCAAGCGAAGACAACATTGCAGAGCGTGATCGACCATTGTGATGACGCTGGTCTTGTGGAAGAAGCTCGCCGACGGTTGACCGTGATCGAACAGAGCGATGTGCAGCCGAATGCGCCGCAACAGCAGCAGCAGCCGGAGATCGATATGCCTGGAAGCGACAAGAAATGAGCACCATGAAGAACATCAAGAAGAACAGTGGTTCATGTGCTCATGTGGACATGTGGGCGTATGAACAGGTTGCGCTCCGCAAGGGCTGTGGCTTGTTCGTTGCTGCGTTGATCGCTACTTCAACGTTTGGACAAACGGGTGGCAACCTGAACGAGGTGTACAATGTGGAGGGGACCTTCGAACGGACGATCAATGCCGTGCAGAAGATCGATCTGCGCCCGGAATCCATCGATACCGTGTTGCCGGTTACGCCAATGACCTACACTATGCTGCCGGTAAAGGCTGATGTGCCGGTGCGGGTAGACAGCATCGAGGCCGCAAAGCTCAACATCCAACTCTCTCAACAGAAGCTTTACAAGGGCTTCGTGAAAGCTGGTTTTGGATTGTACACAACACCCTTGTTCGAGGTGTATTACGATCAGATCCGTAACAAGAAGAACAGCTACGGCATTCATGTGAAACACATGAGCAGCAATGGAGGTCTTTCCGATGTTGGCCCCAGTGATTACAGCTTCAACAACGTGGACGGCTTTTATAACGCTTACCTCAAGCACCACGATGTGGAAGGCCGCATCACATACGATCGCCGCCGGGTGAGCTACTACGGATACACAAGCTCAGATAGCCTCGAGAACCGGATCCTCTTGACACCGAACGTGCCCGATGACGCGCGCAAGCAAGTGTACAACGACATCGGATTCGCTGTTCGCCTAAAGAGCCTGTACAAGGACAGCACGAAGCTTGCGCATAATGTGGGTCTCAATGTGTACAACTACAAGAACCTCACAGGTAGCAGTGAGACGAATTTGAAACTCGATGCGGACCTTGGGATGGAAATGGGCACAGAGACCTACGGTGGTTCGATCCTTATCGACAACAACGCGTATAGAGCAGTCCTTGGTGGTTCGATCGAAGATGTGCGAACCAACGGAACACTGCTCGGCATTTCGCCTTTCGTGAGCACCAAGGGCGATAAATACACCGTGAAGGTTGGTGCCGGGATGTTCCTCGATTCTCAGGGGAGTACCACGTTCCACTTCTTTCCGCAAGCCTACTTGGATTATTCCCTCTTCGGAGATATTCTGGTTCCTTATGCGGGTGTTGACGGTCGCCGTATACGAAACAGCTTCCGGAGCTTGACGCGGGAGAACCCATGGCTCAGTGGCGCACCTGCACTTGCCAATAGCAGCTTGATGTACGATCTCTATGGCGGCCTTCGCGGCAGCTTCAGCAGCGATATCGGGTTCGATGTGCGTATCAGCCAGAGCCGGATGAAGAACCGGCCGCTGTACGTGAACAATTCCTATTCAATTGATAGCACAACGTTCGGTGATCGTTTCGCCATTGCCTATGACGAAGTGGGCCAACTCGATATAAGCGGTGAGGTTACCTACAGTCACGGTGAGCATATCGACGTGACCGGTCGCATAGATGTGTTCACCTATACCACCGAGAACCAGGTCGAGGCTTGGAACCTGCCGCCCTATCAGCTTTCGCTCGGTGCGCGTTACGATTTCCGCGATAAACTCATCGTTAAAGTGGAGGCGCTGTTCATGGGAGCCAGGAAAGCTCAGCTGATACTGCCTGATCCGGTCATCTTTTCCGAACAAGCCCCTCCTACACGGACTGTTGACCTTGATGGCTTCCTCGATCTCACGTTCGGGGTTGAATACCGCTACACCAAGCGGTTAAGCTTGTTCTTTGATGCCAGCAACCTGAGCGCCAGCAAATACGAGCGTTGGAGCAGTTACCCAGTTCAGAGAACCCTCTTCTTGGGTGGGGCTACATATGCCTTCTAATGGCGAATAGTGTAAGGTCCAGGGTGTTTTCCGCAGTTCGGCCCGGTTGGGGTTCGTAAGGGCTTCTGGGGCGCTTTCTTGAAGGATAATGACCAAGTGAAGCGCCAGGACCGCGCGTCCTTCGCTCCCCCTGTAAAACACATCTCGATTCCAAACGTTAATTATCAACAAAGGTCCCGTCCTTGTTGAGTTCTTTCCAATTTCAAAGGGGGGCTATCAGGTACCTTCGCGTGCCTTTCCGAAAGGGGGCGAATTTCACTTCAAGGAAACATGGCAGAGACAGCAGAAATGAGCGAGACGAAGAAGAAGGCAGCAGCAGCCTATTCCGCCGACAGCATTCAAGTATTGGAGGGTCTGGAGGCGGTGCGGAAGCGCCCGGCGATGTACATCGGTGACATCGGTATGAAAGGATTGCACCACCTCGTGTACGAAGTGGTGGACAACTCGATCGATGAAGCCCTTGCAGGCCATTGCGATACGGTGAACGTTACCATCCTCCCGGACAATAGCATTCGTGTAAAGGATAACGGCCGCGGTATCCCCGTGGATATGCACACCAAGGAAAAGCGCAGCGCTTTGGAGGTGGTCATGACCGTTTTGCATGCAGGTGGCAAATTCGACAAGGACAGCTACAAGGTTTCCGGAGGTCTGCACGGTGTGGGTGTGAGTTGCGTGAATGCGTTGAGCAGCCATCTGACCGTGGAAGTATTCCGCGATGGAAAGAGCTACATGCAGGAATACAATGAGGGGAAACCCAAGTACCCTGTGAAGGAAACCGGTAAAACGGACCTGCGCGGTACAACGGTCACGTTCAGTCCTGACCTCACCATCTTTCAGGTATCCGAATACAATTTCGATACGCTCTGCGCCCGGCTGCGCGAATTGGCCTACCTCAACAAAGGCATCAAACTGACGATCTCCGACGAGCGCCATACCAACGAGGATGGCACGTTCGTGAACGAGACGTTCTTCAGTGAGAAAGGCTTGGTGGAATTCGTTCGCTATCTGGATAGCACGCGTGCGCCGCTCATTGAGGATGTGATCTATATGGAAGGGGAGAAGCAGGGTATCCCTGTGGAGATCGCCATGATCTACAACGAAAGCTATGGGGAGAACCTGCACAGCTACGTCAACAACATCAATACACACGAAGGAGGTACGCACTTGGCGGGGTTCCGCAGTGGCCTTACTCGAACGCTGAAGAAGTACGCCGACAGCAGTGGTGCAACGCAGAAACTGAAGTTCGAGATCGCCGGTGACGACTTCCGTGAAGGTCTCACTTGTGTGATCAGCGTGAAAGTGCAAGAGCCCCAGTTCGAAGGGCAAACGAAGACCAAGCTGGGCAACAGCGAGGTGGCTGGAGCGGTGAACATGGCCGTGGCCGAGATGCTCGAGAACTACCTCGAGGAGCACCCACGGGATGCCCGCACGATCGTCGACAAGGTGATCCTCGCTGCTACCGCACGCCACGCCGCCAAGAAGGCCCGTGAGATGGTGCAGCGCAAAGGCTCCCTCAACGGTATGGGCCTGCCCGGTAAACTCGCCGATTGTCAGGAGAAGGATCCAAGCCTGAGCGAGTTGTTCCTGGTGGAAGGAGATTCTGCTGGTGGAACCGCCAAGCAGGGCCGTAACCGCGAGTTCCAGGCTATTCTCCCCCTGAGAGGCAAGATCCTCAACGTGGAGAAGGCCATGGTCCACAAGATCTACGAGAACGAGGAGATCCGGAACATGTACACCGCCCTCGGCGTGAACATCGGTACCGAGGAGGACAGCAAGGCACTCGACATCAGCAAGCTTCGCTACCACAAGGTGATCATCATGTGCGATGCCGACGTGGACGGATCGCACATACAAACGCTGATCATGACCTTCTACTACCGTTATATGAAGGAGCTGATCGAAGGTGGCCACGTATACATCGCTACTCCGCCGCTCTACTTGGTGAAGAAGGGCAAGGAGCAGGTGTATTGTTGGAATGAAGCCGAGCGCGATCTGGTGATCGAACGCATGAAGGCTGGTAACAAGGAAGCCAGCGTGGGTGTTCAGCGTTACAAAGGTCTCGGTGAAATGAACGCTGAGCAGCTCTGGGAAACCACCATGGATCCAAGCAAGCGCACCTTGCGTCGCATCACCATCGATAATGGCGCCGAAGCCGATCGCATCTTCAGCATGCTCATGGGTGATGATGTGCCACCCCGCCGTGAGTTCATCGAAAAGAACGCAGTGTACGCGAAGTTGGACGTCTGACCAAAGCATCATAGAACGCGAAAGCCCCGGCTGGTTCGGGGCTTTTGCGTTCTATGCTGTGCGAGGATATCACAGTTTGTGATATCCTCGATCGAAGTCTACTTTGGCTCACATGCCGAAGGCCAGATTGATCCCGCGCAAGCGCAAGCCGCTTCAAATGGCCATCATTCCGGCCGGAGCCATCGAAGGGCTCATCTTCGAGGTACGTGGCGTGAAGGTGATGCTGGACATCGACCTGGGCCTCTTCTTCGGCAGTGATACGCGCAAGCTCAAACAACAGGTGAAGCGCAATCCGGAGCGGTTCCCGAGCGACTTCATGCAAGTCCTGACCAAGCCGGAAGTCGATGGCATCATCGAACTCAACCCACGTCTGGCTACATTGAAATTTTCCAAGGTTCCGCCCATGGTCTTCACAGAGCAGGGCGTGGCGATGCTGGCCAGCGTGATGAAGACGGACCGTGCCATCGCCATGAGCATCGAGATCATGCGCGCCTTTGCCCAGTACCGCGCACTGCTGATGGACAACCGTGAACTGCGCCGAGAGATCAGAACGCTCGATGCCAAACTCAACCGCACTGTGCAGGATCTGATGGGACGTATAGACGGACTCGCTGCCAAAGTGTTGGTGAAGTCCGCATCAAAGCCCCGCAAACGGATCGGCTTCAAGCCCTGAGTGGCTTCCAGAGGATGTCACAAACTGTGATATCCTCGACCCACGCTCGCGCAGGGGTCACCGCCTCATGATCGTGCGTTCAAGTGCGATACGGACCCTACGAAGAGGATCCTACTGATGCGCACTCGCGAAACACGCGAGCGCGGGCGGGGCGGCATTAGGTATGGTTGCGGAGACCCTGAACGAGTTAGAGTACTATTCATCAACGAGCAGTGCGCTGGTGTGCGCATCATGAGCTAGATACGCGACCGTTATTTCATCTCCAGGCCGCACCCATTCCCGAGACTCGCAATCACAGGTATCCCTTATCGTCTGGCCACTCACTTCGAATCCGTAAACCGCGCTCCAGCCATTTCCTAGCCCGCATTTGCCTTTCCAAACGTTCTCAACTACACCTATAGTTCTCACTCCATGTTCACGGATCTCTCGTCTTGCCAGCACGACCCGAATGGCGTTTATCAAGCCAAACACGGTTATGAAGGCAAGTAGCACAAAAGCCCCCGTCATTGTCCAACGCTGAGCCGGTCGCATGGGTTGTGAAAGTAAAAAGCTACCGCACCACCGTCACATGCCCGATCATATCATACACCTCTTTGGTGATGATATCGCGGCAATGCATCTTCCAGACGTACACATCTTCCTGCACTTCAACGTTGTTCAATTGGCCGTTCCAATGCTCACCGATGGTATTGCTATCGAAGATCAATAAGCCCCAGCGATCGAAGATCATGAAGCCGTATTCATCCGCGAATGCGGGAATGTTGAAAATGGGGCAGAAGCCTTCGTTGATGCCGTCCCCGTTCGGTGTGAACGCGTTCGGCACGTTCACATAAAGCTCATCAAGGATCACTACCGGATGGCATATGCTATCGGTACATCCATTGCTGTTGGTGGCGGTGAGGCAAACGGTGTAAATGCCGCCCAATGCATCAGGGAAGGTGAAACTCGGCCCGCCTTGCACGCTCGTACCCAAGCCGGCGAAGTCCCACACAAAGGTTTGCGCGTTGCCGCTCTGATTGGTGAAGGAGACCAAGGTGTTCGTGACGTTCAAGCTATCTGGGGCGGCATAGAAATTCGCGATCACCGGATC
>JANNYL010000047.1:0-7464 GCA_031410075.1 Flavobacteriales bacterium | reverse complement strand
TCAAGGCCATCCCATGCAAGAGGTTCGGAACGATACCCATCACAAGCCAGTTGCCGGCTCAACGTCTTCACCAAACGACCTGCAACAGTGAAAACCTGCACTTGCACGTCCAAGTTGGAACATGGCCGGTTATGTTCGAAGAAGAACTGTGTGTTCGTTGTGAACGGGTTCGGATAATTCAACACATGGGCAAGCGCCAACTCAGCACTCGGCGCTACAACGAATTCAAGGCTCTTGAGGCTACTGTTGTTGAATACATCCCATGCCTTCAGGTCGAGAGTATGTCCCCCCTCGGATAGGTCCGACAGGCGATAGCGCACTTTACCGCTTTTGTAGGTATCCAGATCAGACTCGTAGACGTCGTTCAATACAATAGCATTCTCGCTATTGGCATCGACAATCGCGGTCAAGTCATGACCAATGCTATTACCCAGTGTGTTTATGCCATTGTCATCGAACAGCTTGGCATAGAGCAAGGGATCTTCGTTCGTTATCCCACCAGGCACAAAGCGCTCATCGTTCATATACAAGTCGATACGAGGCCCCTGCTCATCTGGCAACGCGTTCGGGTCAGTACCACCCACCAGCGTTTCAGTGGAAAACCCACAGGCGTTCCTTTGCGCATCCTCGGCGTAAATACTTATACGCCCGGCTCCTACTTGATAGTTGATATCCTTCGGCACCACGAATGTGAAACTGAATGATCCATTCTGCACCGTGACCTTTCCACGGTAAATGATATTCTTGCGCAGATTGAACGGATACGGGTTGCCACCATCGTTCGCCAACGTGTTCACGGTAACGCTCTTATCAAAGACTGTAGGAACGACCACACCATTGAAATCAGCCAACAGGGTGCCTGAAGTATCGGTCACTTCGCCACTGATACGAACAACCGCCAAAGCCTTCAGCGTGTCGATCGGGTTGCCAAGCGTATCCGTGACCGATGTAATGCGGGCCTCATTACGCGCCGTGGCCAGTTGAACAGAAGGGTCTCCGAGCAAACAAAAATTCCTGTAATTACTGTCGCTGCCCGAAACCGCAACTTTCGTATGCCGGTATATGTCGCCGAGGCGGGTAGCGTGCCCTAGTTCATCAGCGGGCTCGAACACGAAGTTGTAGAATTTGGACGCCAGGAACTGGTTCGCCCCGCTGTAGGCTATTCGCGTTGTGGTCATTAGGCCAATGCCACCACCATTGGGATTGAGCAGCACGTTTTCGCCAGCTGATGTGCGAGCGGGATCGTCCCATCGGGTGAACTCACATGTTGCGGTCATGAACAACGGAAGGCGCTCCAAATTGGTCCAACCCAAAATGGTCTGGTTGTCCAGAAAACGCTCATGCGCCCATCCAACTTCTCCACCATGACCAACATAATTCACCAATAACGCTCCTTTCTGCACGCGGTCTTGCAGCGCAGCTTGGGCTTCAGGATAGCGTTGGCCGCCAGGGGTGGATACCTGAACGTATGCATCCATATAAATTTTACTGATGTTCAAACAGGGAGCTTCCAGGAGCACCTGGTTTGCCAAGGCATCGCTGTTGATCATATGGAAGGTTTCGGTAGGAGGGCCGTCACCGGTCATATCATCACTGGCAAATAGGACCAAATTGCGCCAGTCGCTCGCGCCACCATCGGAACCACTGGTGCACGATGAGGTAGATGCCCCTTGTCCAAGAACTGGCTGATCATAGGCCAATAGCTTGGTTACCATATCTCGCGCTTGCACTACATCGCTTACGGGCAATCGACCTACACCAATGTCCAAAATGTCCCCATTGGCCTCCCCTTCGTTATCATCTAGCAGGCAGAAATAATCATCGGTGGTGAAACAGGCTGAAGGAAGCCACGAGTTGAATGACTGGAAGGACGGAATAAGGTTTTGGTTCGCACCGGACGTGCTTATGTTATTGTAGGAGCCATCGCCAAAGAGCAATAAATAACGGGGCAATAGGGCGTCATCCGTACCAGCACGATCATACAACATTCGCATGTATCGCTTGATCGCAGTGGCGTCGCGCTGGCCGGAGGAAAATTCGTTGTAAACCTGCTGGGGGCTGACCATCACCACAGAGAGACCTTCGGATGTACGACGTTCGGCTAAGCGCTGAGCTTCGCTTTGGTACTCAACTGGGCAAATGATCACCAGGTCCGCAGGCAGAGCAGTGGCGTGCAGGTTCTGGTTATCGACCCTTCCAACAGGTACAGGTTGCAAATAGCCGCTGTTCTTGAAAGCGATGAACTCACGCAAAGCATCCGTCGGCAGTCTGAAAGTCTTGGTAGCGCCGCCATCAGTATATTCCACATTCCCTGCCGTTGTGGGATCGGTGATATCCCAAATGCGGTGGATCAATGAGGATTGGCCGATCGAAAATTCACTCACCCGATCTGGTCCTACCGTATTCGGCTCACGAAAACCAAGCTGATCACCGTTCATATTGAGATCACGGCGTGCGTTCACCTCCAGATAATTCATCCATCCAACAGAACTGATGGGATTATTCTTATTGAAAGTCACGCTTATAGGTAGTGTTCCGCCTCCGTAAGTCGTGCAGAAAACACGCTTCGAGGAATCAGCGTATTGGCCAGAGTAACTGCCACTGACACCACTATCGTTGAAGTTGAATTGGTCGCTTCCCACCGTCAAGACCCATTGACTGGAGGTTCCGGAACCAACCGTACGGCTTAACACGTCCACCTCCAAACACAAGGGCTCAGAAGGGCGCAAAAAAGGCAAACTGAAGCTGTAGTTGTAAGTGGTCGTAAGGTCGTAGGTCTCACCATACCAAGTGCGCCCGCTTTTCAAATGGTTGACAAGATCCCGGTCGATCACCTGACGATCCGTAAAAGCTGAGACTTGATCCGTGATCGGATCGGTACTCTGCGCTTCCGCTCCAATTCGCTTTGGTTCTTCAATATCGATACCGACAAAGTAGCTGGCCGAATCAGAATAAACATTCTTCGTATGCTTAAACCGACCGGTACTACTTGTGAAGTCCCATCGCTGCGGGCCGGTCGCGTAAAAAAGCAGGTGATCATTGGGGCCGAACTGGCCATCCCCTCCATCCACAACCTCGATCGCGTTGGTCAAAAGGTCCGTTGGCACAAAGGGTGAATTCTTGAAAGGCAACTGTCCTGCATGGTTCCCATACACATTGATCCTATCGGAGGACATACTGGTCATATCGATCCCGAGCTCCTGCAAGAATTGGTACGTGATCTTGTACACCCCATCCTGCAGAACGGAGAAGCGATACCAATTGCCGGAAGCCATTTTTGAATTGTCCGGATAAACCCCGCTTTTGGGACCACCCGAACCCGAACGCTTGACCTCAACCAATTGAACGGAATGATCCACCAAACGCTCAACTTGACCCGTTGACGGGTTTCTCCGGTAGGGATAGATGTCGATCAACGCGATCGGCTTCTTTCGTTCGAACCCAAGAATGGTGCGAATTTCGGGTTCATCGCCCAAAACACCGATCCCCGGAAGGGCAATAAGGTCGACTTCAGAAAGCGGCACATAGCGCGCATTCCCTAAATACGCAGTGAAGCCAGTGGTGTTCTGGCTAAGCGCTTTTGTCTCGTGGATGAAGGGAAGGTCTTGGCGTGAACCATCGAGCATCATCCCATCCATCCAATTCACCTGTTCCGTTCGTTGAGAAGAGTTCTGTGAGCTCGGATCCGATACAAATACCCCCCCGTTCGGGGCGCTTTTTGACTTTGACCCCATCGTTTGGCCAAAAGCACTGAAAGTCACGGCCAGTGCAGGCAATATCAAGAATATTCGAGAGCGGATCATGGGGCTGGTCAATAGCTTTTAGGCGGAAAGGAACGAAAGTATAACTTCGGCCTTTGTGTTTTGGAACACACGACCAACGTACTTGGTTCTGCAATATTGCGGAAGCAGAATTACGAACCCAAAGTGCTGGCGGTCCGTATACTTGGCGCTTGCATTGGGCAAAGAACAGATCGAGAGCATGAAGAGAAGGACCGTTTTGTGTGCGGCCCAATGGCTTGCATTGGCCATTTTGGCGCCGCTCTCCGCGACCGCGCAAGACCCGCAATTCACGCAGTTCTATGCGAATCCACTGTACTTGAATCCAGCATTCGCTGGCACCGCGCGGTGTCCACGAGTAGTGCTGAATTATCGTAATCAGTGGCCTGCTCTTTCAGGCACCTTTGTTACCACAAGTGCCAGTTTCGATCAAGACGTTAGGGGCATCATGGGTGGTTTGGGACTGTTGGTGACCAATGACCAAGCCGGCAAGGGCACTTTGAGCACATCCACGGTGAGTGGGATCTACTCCTATACGCAGGCGATCAATCGCAAATTCTCTGTGAAAGTCGGCTTTCAGGCCAGTTATTTCCAAAAATCACTTGATTGGAACAAACTCACCTTCGGGGACCAGATCGATCCGAACCGGGGCTTTATCTACACAACCCAAGATGTTCCGCGTGGTGGGAACATAGGCGGTGCCGACTTTTCGGCAGGAGTCATGGGGTACACTGATATCTTCTTTGTTGGGTTCGCAGCCCACCACCTCACCGAACCGAACGAATCGTTGATCGTGGGAACAAGCAAGATGCCACGCAAATTCACCGGACATGCAGGCGCTTCCATTCCATTGGGCATGAAAGGCAAGTATGGTGCTGCAAAGACCAAGATCTCTCCGAACATCCTTTATATGACCCAGGCTCAGTTCCGCCAGCTGAATTTGGGGTTGTATATCGACCATGGCCCGATCATAGCTGGAGTTTGGTATCGCTCCCGGGATGCGTTCATCGCACTGATCGGCTTTCACGGAGAGCGTTTCAAGTTCGGGTACAGTTATGATGTGACCACCAGCAAGCTTACCACCGCCACTGCCGGCTCGCATGAAGTAAGCCTCACACTCCAGTTCAATTGCAAGAAAAAACGTCGCCGGGTACGCACAGTGCCTTGCCCGACGTTCTGAACAATACAACCAGCCCGCGAAACCCTGCAAGGCGCGAGCGAAAAACGACGACCATGAACCAACTAAGGAACATAGGCCTCACCATCATCGGAATAGCGCTGCTCAGCAGTTGCCAATTCGAAAAGAGCGGTGCAACGGGGTGGAATTTCAATGACTCCAAGAATGGAGGCTTCGAAAAGGCGCCCTTTGAAGAACAGGAGAACGGTCCGGGACTTATTCTGATCGAAGGTGGCCAATTCACTATGGGCCGCGTTACGGATGACCTCACGCACGAATGGGATAACATTCCGCGTACAGTAACGGTTTCTTCCTTCTATATGGACGAAGTGGAAGTGACCAACTTCTACTGGCTGGAATACTTGTACTGGCTGGATCGTGTTTACAGCGCTGATTTTCCTGAAGTCTGCAAAAAGGCGCTGCCCGACACCTTGGTGTGGCGCAGCAAACTGGCCTTTATGGAACCCAAGGTGGAGTACTACCTGCGCCACCCTGCATATCGCGATTACCCTGTTGTTGGAGTGAATTGGCTGCAGGCCAATGATTACTGTGCTTGGCGTACTGACCGCGTGAACGAGGTGATCCTGATCCGCGAAGGCCTTTTCGAGCACTATCCCAATCAGATCAACGAGGACCACTTTACCACGGATAGCTACCTGGCCAGCCAATACGAAAGTGGCAAGAAGGTGGATGGCGTTCAGGATTTCAACCCGAACAAAGACACGAGGAACATCAAGATGGAGGATGGCATTCTGCTTCCCCGCTATCGCTTACCCACTGAAGCCGAATGGGAATACGCCGCATTTGGCTTGGTCGGCAATACAGTTGATGAACGTGTCGTAGAGCGACGTGTTTATCCATGGAACGGCCACTGGGTGCGTTTCGACAGTCGCAAAAAAGGCGGGGCCTTCTACGGGGACTTCCGTGGAAACTTCATGCGTGGTCGTGGTGATTACATGGGCGTTGCTGGTAGCCTCAACGATAATGGGGATATCACCACACCGGTGTTCAGTTACTGGCCGAATGATTATGGCTTGTACAACATGGCCGGTAATGTGAGCGAGTGGGTAATGGATGTGTACCGCCCTTTGAGCCCGGAGGACAAGGATGACTTCAACCCACTGCGTGGTAACGTTTTCAAAACCAAGGTGCTGAATAGCGACGGAGGCATCAAGGACAAGTACGACAAAGTGATCTACGATATCCCAGGCATCAAACTCTTCTTGGAGGAATTCCAGAAGAAAATGGCCGGTCGTGCAACGGAAGAGGAAGGCAAACTCATTGATGACCTTGTTACCAAGATCACACAAGCCGAAGAATTGAAGAACACGCGCAAGGCCGATCCTGCCAACCAGAATGTGCAAGACATGGTGGATTTGATCAAAGGACAGGATTTGGAGATCTGCCCAAAACTGTTGGCCGGTATTAGCGACTATCAGACGGACCAACCGGGTGAAGTGCAGACCCGCGACGTGACGATCGAAGAAAATATTGACCGCCGCACATACCAGCAAGCGGACAACATCAATTACAAGGATGGTGATATTGAAAGCAGCATCTACTTCACCGATCCCGAAAAGCAGGATCCGATGTACGCGAACGCAGGAGAGACCTTCAGCACATACATGACTCTGATCAACGATCACGCCCGTGTGTACAAAGGGGCTAGCTGGGCCGATCGGATCTATTGGGCTAGTCCTAGCACTCGCCGTTACCTCAACGAACGCCAAAGCACACCAACGATCGGATTCCGCTGTTCCATGACACGCGTGGGCAGTCCTGTTGGCTTGGGCGACGAAAAGCGACGCAGCAAGCTGAACAAGTAACGAGCGATCGTCAGTACTAAATTCCTAAGGAACCCCTCGATATGTCGAGGGGTTCTTCTTTTGATACATGGTGAACATCGACGAACTGTATCACGCTTTCCGAAGCAGCACAGGCGTTTGCACGGATACAAGGGCCCTGGTGGAAGATGGGATGTTCTTCGCCTTGAAAGGTCCGAATTTCGATGCGAACAGCTTTTCCGAAAAGGCTTTGGATAGCGGTTGTTCCTATGCTGTGGTGGACGATGCGTCCGTGGTAAAAAACGAACGTTTCTTGCTGGTACCTGATGTACTCAAGGCCTTGCAGGAACTGGGTCAGCACCACCGCCGTCAATTCAATGTTCCGGTTATCGCGGTCACGGGTACCAATGGAAAAACGACTACCAAGGAATTGACCCATGCTGTGCTGAGCTCACATGCACCAACACTCGCAACGATCGGGAATCTGAACAATCACATAGGTGTGCCATTGACGTTGCTTCGAATGACCCGTGACCACCGTTTCGCGATCATTGAAATGGGGGCCAACCATATTGGTGATATCGCCGAACTCACAGCTATCGCTGAGCCAACACATGGACTGGTCACCAACATTGGCAAGGCACATTTGGAAGGATTCGGTGGATTCGAGGGTGTGGTAAGAGCCAAGTCCGAGATGTATGACCACCTGGTCAGTGAACAAGGA
>JANNYL010000046.1:0-4986 GCA_031410075.1 Flavobacteriales bacterium | reverse complement strand
ATTTCCACGGAAACCGTATTCAAGCGGTCCGTTCTGATCTATGCGACCGTTAGTAACGCGGCGTTTGGCTCCGCTCACGTTGTACATGGGCACGATGCACACAGCTGTATTTACCGTGAGTCCCATTAATTGATCGCTGTCCAATAACGCTTGTGCCAAAAGCAAGCTCGCATCCACCCCATCCGGTTCGCCTGGATGAATGTTGTTCGTTATCCACAAGATGTTCTTGCCCGCTGCGCGTATGCTGTCCGGCGTAAAACCGCTTCCGTCAGCGATCACGAAAAGGTGCAATGGGGATCCGTCATCATCGTTCCCGAACTCCACCAGTCGCGCGCCACTGTGCATTCGATCCAATTCCTGGTAACGGGCGATGGCTTGCTCCCATGTAGCGGTTGTATCACCGGTAAAGGCCCATTGAGCATGAATTCCAACGGAAGAGAAAATGGCCAACAGGAACGACGATCGTTTCATAATAACTCGCGGGCTAACTGATAACGCCGCCGAAGATGCGCATTGCTGGTAGCACTTGTTGCCCATAGGGCCGAAACGAAATAGGAACCCCGGCAGCGGTTCCAGCTACCGGGGTCCACGTTCATCGGGCGCCAATGCACCCGAACCACTATGATCAACCGTTCATCGCTTCTTCAGTAGGCCAAAGTGCAGTTGGCACTTCTTCGGAGGGCACGGTTGGAGTTTGTTGTTCTTGAGCAGGTGGCTGCACCACTGGCGCAGCAGCGTACAACTGTTCGTCGTCGGTAAGCTGAAGGAGCAGGGTAAGCGTCATTACTGGCCACATGGTTGTTGCGATTAGCGGCTGCAATGTTTCACGATCAAGGTCCGGATGTCAAGACGAATGGCTCAAATAAATCGACGAATACCCCTTGACTTTCGACGAAGACCTTCTCGGCGTCATTCCAAGCGAACCTTTCCAAGCGCTGGATCCGGCAATACTCTATCGGACTTCCACTTTCGCTTTTCGCTTCTATTCGATCTCTTTGTGGATCAACTTCACAGTGCCTTCCTTTGGCCAACTATGAGAACACGATCCTTGGTCTTTTGCGTTCTGGTCCCGGCAGCTTTGTGCGCTCAAATGCGACACGGTCCGCGTCTTGGTTTGGCCATTGCCACGCAAACCGCCGGGCAGTTCCTGCAATGGCAAGGCTTACCGAAGTTCGGCCCCATTGTCGGCTGGAGCTTCGACATACCGTACACGCATCAGATTGGCTTCCGGCTAGAACCAATGGTGATGAGCAAAGGCAGTTGGACGCGCAATGCGCAATTGAACACCAACAGCTTTGTGACCCTTCGCTATTTGGAATTACCAGTACTTCTGCGCTTGGATCTGGATACCGCACGTGGCGGTTTTTTCATGACCGGCGGTGCGGTTTATGGATACTGGCTCAGCTATCGGCTTCGAACTACCGTAAATGGCGAGGAAACGCAGAATATCAAGTATGACCTGGCTCAACCGAACGTGAACCGATCACAGTGGAGCATCGCTGTGGGCTTGGGTCAGCAAGGCAAAAAATGGAGCTGGGAATTACGCGGCCAATCGAGTATTACACCTTTCGATAAGTTGATCCGCTCCCAGAATCTTGTGTTCGGTTTGCATGTTACCTATTGGCTCCCCCTGCCGAGTTCAAAGGTGTCGGAGACAGAAGAGGAACCTGAATAGATCGTATTCGGATGTCCTTCAACACCGCTTCTTCAACAGCGCGAGTTCCGTTCGCTGGCAATGCCTTGCTCAAGACCTACCTCGCAGTCTTCTTGGTGGTCTGGCTCTTAACATTCATCGGCACCACCAACCGCGCGAACTGGTTCACTGAAAACACGCTTACCGCTTTGTTGATCGGTGGACTTGCGATCGGTCAGCGAAGGTTCCGGTTCAGCGACCTTAGTTATACCCTCTTCTTCGTTTACATCCTGCTCCACATCTACGGAGCCATGTACACCTATGCCGAGAACCCGTTCGGGTATTGGATGAAGGATGCTCTGCGACTTGAGCGGAACCAGTATGATCGGATCGTTCACTTCAGTTTTGGGTTTATGCTCGCCTACCCGATGCGTGATTATTTCAAGAACTGGTTCAAGTGGCCGATGTGGGTTTGTTGGGTCTTGCCAGTAGAGATCACCATGAGCTTCAGTGCGGCTTATGAGCTGATCGAATGGGCGGTAGCCGACGTGTTCTTTCCTGCACAGGGCGCAGCATATCTCGGATCCCAAGGTGATATCTGGGATGCCCAGAAAGACATGGGGCTCGCCTTCAGTGGTGCAGTGTTATCCATGCTCCTTTTCAGTTCGTTAAAGCGGCTTTTTCGGCAATGATCCTTCGTGCCGTGTTCGGCTTCATCCTTGGTATGTTTTATATCGGACTGATCGCACAGGGCTCAAGACAGCACCTCGTAGCTGATAGTTCGTCGGTCCCACGAAATACGGTCTACCTCGAAGTGCTGGGCGCTGGTGGTCTCGGTTCGCTCAACTACGAGCGCCTGTTCTTCGACAAGTCACCTTTCATGGCTGGTGCCCGGATCGGTATTGGTTCGATACACTTCACCGACTTCACCCGGCGCTTCAACCCCGATCTGTTGTTCCCTGCAGGTGTGTTTATGTGCTACGGCAAGCGGATCAAAGCCGAACTGGCGGGCGGAACAACTATCACGAGTATCGTATACCCGGATCCTGAAGATCTCAAACCAGCGCGTAGAAGCGAAATACATGGCTGGGCAACAGTCGGTATGCGCTATCAGCGAAGTACCAATGGCCTGTTGCTCCGTTTGGCGTACACCCCGATCATTGAGTTCGGCGTTTGGCGACATTGGGCTGGTGCGTCGGTCGGATATGCCTTCTGAGCGATGCGATACACGACGCTCTTCCTCGCTGCGGCACTTCCATTCTCCGCGTGCAAAAAGCAGGAGCCCGACATCCAAAACTTGAACGGGGGCAGGATCGTGGTGATGGGACACGGCGGAATGGGTATTCACAGCACCTATCCGTTGGATAGCCCCGCTGGCGTGTTGTCCTGTCTTTCTTCAGACGCGGATGGATCCGAGATCGACGTGCAGTTGACGAGCGACAGTGTATTGGTGGCCTACCATTCAGGGGACCTTTCCGAAGGCACGAACATGAGCGGTCCGGTTTGGCGACACACATGGGCCGAGATCCAACAAGGGCGCTTTACCGGCGTTCCCTATACGGACCATCACATTATGTCCTTGGATGCATTCTTCGGCCAAGTGGATGTGCATGACCGTGCTATCTCCTTGGACATCAAGCTTCATCCTTCTGGTACACCTGATGCCGCGTACTATGGAACCTTCATCAATGCGATCATTCGGCTGGTGGACAGCCATTCTTTCAGCGATCGCTTTTACATTGAATCACAGAGCCCTCAGTTCTTGTCGATGCTGAAAGAACGTCGAAGCGACCTTAAGCTTTTCTACTATCCACCCACGTTCGAAGATGGTCTTTCAACCGCTCAAACACTCGGGGTCTTTGGCATTTCCATTGACATGAACAAGATCAGCGCTGATCAAATGGCCTCCGCACACGCACAAGGATTCTGGGTCGCGCTCTGGAACGCGGAGAGCAACAGTGACAATGAAGAAGCGATCCGATTGGCTCCGGAGATCATCCAAACAGACCGATTGGACCATTTGATCGGGTTCCTGGATTGACCGATACCAACCCAAACCCTTCTATACCCGCGTTCTTACGCTCCCCCACTCCTTCACCTGCCAAGTGATCTTTCCAGTGGCCAAGTGGCTCTCCTTCACATCATGCAGCTCAACCACAGCGGTATAAAGAACAGCCTCGCCGGATCGCAATGGATCAATGACTTGTGATGTGATCTCCGATACACCCGGAGCGAACACAGCCCTCGCATCCGCCTTTGCTTGATAGTGGTATTCCATCTGCAGGCTCTTCATGATCAGTCGATATTCTTTGGCATCCAAGTGTTCCAGAAGCGCCAGGCCGCTACAATATTCCGCAGCAGTTGCAAGAGCGCATGCGTGAATTCCTTTGATGTGGTTGCGATTGATCCTCCAATACGGGATATCCACTCGAATTCCGCCGGACCGAAGCGGAACAACCTTGAAGCCATGAGGCCGGTTGAAGGGGATCATCCAACCGAGGACACCATTCAAAAACCAACGGGACACTCTCGAGGACCGAGCGGATCGAATGAGCTGTGCAACCTCCATGTGCAATATCACTTCGCCAGGATCGCGGCAATATCCGGCCGGAAGTAACGGTCGCTTTTCAACACTTTTCCATCCTCGCGGTAGATCGGCTTTCCATCGGCGTCGAGTTTGCTCATGTTGCTCCGTTGGATCTCCTCGAAGACCTCGGCGATCTTGTCCTGCAAACCGTGCTTGAGGATGGTGCCACAGAGGATATAGAGCATGTCGCCCAGCGCATCGGCCACTTCCACCAAGTCTCCACGGTTGGCTGCTTCCAGGTACTCCTCGTTCTCTTCCCGCATCAACGTGTATCGCAGCAACTTGTCTTTATCGCCTATATCAACGATCGGATCCGCCGCATTTCCAATACCGAACGCGTCGTGGAAGTCGCGCACGTGGTTGATGGTTTCTTGAAGGCTCAGGGTCAAGGCTGTCGGCATGTGTTGATCGCCCTCGCATTTATCGCAACGGCGGTGCGCCGAATGTATCGCCAATGCTACAAAAGCGGGCTTAACACTCGTTAACTGACAATTGGACCTTGCCCTGTATCCACTCATCCACTTTTGCGTTCCAAATTCGCGCCCCTTATCGCACACCCACTTTCAATGGAAACCCCTTCACCTGTTTCTTCCACGCCCCCCCCGGGGATAACGTCCGAAAGCATTCGCGCACTGAATGACCGCATTCAACAGGCCAGCGCCTTCGTGGACCTTATTGAGCGCGAAATGGAAAAGAGCATCGTGGGCCAAAAGGACATGGTACAGAAGCTCCTGGTCGCACTGCTCGCGGATGGTCACATCCTCTT
>JANNYL010000045.1:0-1563 GCA_031410075.1 Flavobacteriales bacterium | reverse complement strand
CCTTCGTGCGAGTTACTGGAGCACCCGTAAGATCACGCATGGGTCCACGGCGTGCCGGTGATGTGCCGAGCATTTATGCGGATGCTTCCAAAGCACATCAAGCGCTTGGATGGAGTTGTGCTTTTGATCTGGCCGATGCATTGCGCGATGCTTGGGCATGGCAGCGCACCTTGGACACTGATCCTTTGGCAGCCAGCACGCCGTAAGCCATTGAACGGGATCGAAGAGCTGCGTGATAGCCATTACCTGACCGATGCTCTTCAATAGCGCTGAGTTCTGTCTCTTCTTCTTTCCGCTGGTTACGGGGTTGTACTTCCTGCTGCCGCACAAGTGGCGCTGGCTGTTGCTTCTTGGCGCGAGCTGTTGGTTCTATATGGCGTTCGTACCGCTGTTCATCGCCATTCTCGCTTTCACCATCGGTGTTGACTATTTCGCAGGACTGGCCATCGAACGTAACGAGGGATCTAGGCGGAAGTTCTTTCTGGTTGCGAGCATCGTTGCGAACGTGGGCGTACTGGCGGTATTCAAGTACTGGGACTTCCTCAATGGCAACCTCACCTCGCTCTTCGGTTCCATGGGCATTGAATACCACCTGCCGAAACTGAAGGAATGGACCTTCTTCGGCTTTTTACCTGCAGGTATGGTGCTTCCCATTGGCCTGTCCTTCCACACCTTCCAATCGCTGAGCTACACCATCGAGGTGTACCGAAAGCACCAGAAGGCCGAGCATCGCTTCGGCGTTTTCGCATTGTACGTGATGTTCTATCCGCAGCTCGTGGCGGGCCCCATCGAACGGCCGGCGAATTTGCTGAACCAATTGAACGCACATGAAGGCGCAGGCATTCGATCCCATTTCGACTACGACCGTGTGGTGTGGGGGCTGAAGCAGATGCTCTGGGGCTTCTTCAAAAAGCTGGTGATCGCCGATCGTTGCGGAGTGGTGACTGATCAAGTTTATGGTCACGTGGGGCAGTATGAAGGGCTCAGCTTGCTCCTGGCAACGTACTTGTTCGCGTTCCAGATCTATTGCGATTTCAGCGGATACACAGACATCGCATTGGGTGCAGCGCGGGTAATGGGGTTCGACCTGATGGTGAACTTCAGAACACCCTATCGAAGTGGCAGCATCAGTGAATATTGGAGCCGTTGGCACATCAGCCTTAGCTCATGGTTCCGCGACTATCTCTACATCCCGCTCGGTGGAAACCGGGTGGTCAAATGGCGCTGGTACTACAATCTGTTCATAGTCTTCCTGGTGAGTGGCTTGTGGCACGGCGCGAATTGGACATACATCATTTGGGGGAGCATCCACGGGTTCTATCTCATTCTGGCTGCCATATTCGTTCCGTATTGGAGAACATTCGACCTAGCGACGGGTCTTTCCAACTGGCCGCGGATCAAGCGCTGGGCGAATGTGCTCATCACGTTTCACCTCGTTCTACTGGCCTGGGTGTTTTTCCGTGCGAACAATGTGCATGACGCCTTCCAGGTCTATGAACGGATCTTCAACACGCCATGGCATTTCGCGGATCTCTTCAAGCTCTACAAAGCCGTTCCTACAAG
>JANNYL010000044.1:0-7867 GCA_031410075.1 Flavobacteriales bacterium | reverse complement strand
TGTGAAGAGGTAGAGAGGCAAATTCCACGGGCTTATGCAGCCTACCACGCCAACCGGTTGTCGTTCGGTGTAGTTGATCGCGATGTCGTCCATCATATGCGATTCACTGCTCCAATGCAGTATCGCCGTTGCGAAGAAGCGCAGGTTGGCAACGGCGCGTGGGATATCGACTTCTCGAGCGAGTGACACCGGCTTGCCGTTGTCGCGACTTTCGGCGGCTGCGAACAAGTCGAGTTTCCTTTCCACAGCATGAGCCAAACGCAACATCATCTCACTGCGCCCTTCGCGCCCCAGTGCGATCCAGGATGGAAGTGCGTTCTCGGCAGCGATCACCGCCAGGTCAACATCCACCTCATCGCTATCCGCTATCAAAGAGAACACCTGCCCGTTGGAAGGATCACGGTTATCCAGCCACGAACCGCTTTGCGCAGGCACTGTTCCGCCAGCTATGTAGTTGAGGATCTGTTGCATCGGCACCGAAAGTAATGTTGATGCCGATGGTGATCGGGCAGTGGACCACTTTGGATATCGCGCATTGCTAAAAAGTCAAAGGGCCCCTGCTTTCGCAGAAGCCCCCGACCCCTTGTTGCGCTGGATATAACGAACCCTAACGTGGTTCCAGCTTCGTTGATGCGGTTACAGAAGCAGTAGGCTAGATCGTTGTGCGACGAGTACCCGTGTTGGCCGGAAGTGTGGATACGGTCTTGGTGGCCGGCTTCACCGTGGTGGATTTTTCGGGTTTGAACCGAAGCACATCAGCATCACAAGCGAACACAGCGGTGCCTATGGAGAACAGGGCGGCTAGCACGATGGTTCTGGTCATTGTGGTGGAGGTTTCTGTCTCTTGGCGGAAGTGCGCTGCGAACGTATCCGCACCCCGGACCAACCGCTGTTAACCCGCCGCCAACGCCGGTTAAAGAACGTTAAGTGCCCTTCTGGGCCCTAGGTCGGCAATAGTTTGCGGCGCTTTGGACAAACGCCTGATCACCTTACTCACTATCGCGATCACGGTAGCGCTCGCCGGACTGGTGATCATCCAATGGCGATGGATCAGCGGCACCATCGCGCTCAAAGACCAACAGTTCAACGAGAACGTGGACAATGCGCTCGTGGCGGTCAGCGATCGTCTTGAGCGCCTCGAAGCCATGCAGGGATTGCGTGACCACAGCTTCGGTCAACAGATGCTTGCGCAAATGGATTCAATGGCGCGCAGCACGGAAGAAGAGTACGGTGTTGACGACTCCCCTTCACCTGCTCCAGAATTGGACACCACCGCTGGCGGATGGCGAACGATGGAAGATGATCGCGACTCGCTGATAACGGACATGATGCGGGGCCTGTTCGGTCCGCAACATTTCGGCAACATCAATGAACGGCTCGATCCGCAATTGCTCGATTCATTGATCCGGGACGAACTGCGCCGACGGGGCATCAACGAACGACAGGAACATGGGGTCTTCGGTGAAAATGGCCCTCCAGCGCTGATCAAGCTCGTTGAAACGGAGGACGCCGAACTGGTGCGTAAGAGCCCGCACAGCACCCGACTTTACCGAAATGACCTGGTGGGTGGAGCCTATTGGTTACGCGTGCACTTGCCCGATCAACAGAAGTATGTGCTCCGAAGCATGTGGCCGTTGTTGGCAGCCTCTGCGCTCTTCGTGCTGCTCATCATCGTAGCGTTCGTTTACACGTTGCGCACCATCTGGCAACAGAAGCGATTGGGCGACATCAAGAACGACCTGGTGAACAACCTTACGCACGAACTGAAGACCCCGATCAGCACCATCGCCCTCGCGTGCGAAGCATTGAACGACAGCAGCATTTCGAAAAGTCCTGAACAGATCAGGTCTTTCACCAATATGATACGCGACGAGAACAAGCGCCTTGGCCTGCTCGTGGAAAGTGTATTGCAGAGCGCCGTAGTGGACAGTGGTCGCATGCGGTTGCGCCTCGCCGATCTGGACCTGCACGCCATACTCAACGACGTTGTGCGCAACAGTGGCATCAGTGCGCAGAACAAGGGAGGCCGTGTAGAGCTTTTCACCCATGCGGAACTGGCCCACGTGCGCGGCGATCGGATCCACCTCGCCAATATTTTCTACAACCTCGTGGACAATGCGGTGAAGTATTGTGAGGCAACACCGGTGGTTTCGATCACTACCCGCAGCGATACCAAGGGAATAACGGTAAGTGTGCGTGATAACGGGATCGGCATACCTCGCAGCGAACAGAAAAAGATCTTCGACCGGCTGTATCGCGTGCCTACCGGGGACCAGCACAACGTGAAGGGTTTTGGCCTTGGGCTCAGTTACGTGAAAGCCGTAGTAGAGCGCCACGGCGGAACCATCACCGTGGAAAGTGAACCGGGCAACGGAAGTACATTTCACATCACCATACCTTTTGAACATGGACAACGCGATCAAGCTTCTGCTCTGTGAGGATGACCCCAACTTGGGCAACCTCCTGGCCCAATACCTGGTGGCCAAAGGCTACAGTGTGGATCATCGCACGGATGGCAAACAGGGGTGGGAGGCCTACACCAAAGGCAAGTACGACCTGCTGATCCTGGATGTGATGATGCCCCTGAAGGATGGATTCACCCTGGCCAAGGACATTCGCAAGCGCGATGAGAAGACGCCCATCATCTTCCTCACCGCGAAAAGCATGAAGCAGGATACCATCACGGGTTTCCAGAGCGGGGGCGATGACTACATCACCAAGCCGTTCAGCATGGAGGAATTGCTTCTGCGCGTGAACGCCGTTCTGAAACGCTCGCACGGTCTGGTGCCCAAAGAAGAAGCGCCCACGAAATACGAATTGGGCAGTTTCGTCTTTGACGTTCGCAAACAAGTGCTGTCCGGAACGAACGGGTACGAGGACCGAAAACTCACCACCAAGGAAACGGACCTGCTGCGCATGCTCTGCATACACCGCAATGGCCTACTGCCTCGCGATCTGGCGTTGACCGAGGTTTGGGGAGATGACAACTACTTCAACGGCCGTAGCATGGATGTGTACATCGCCAAACTGCGCAAATACCTGGTTTCCGATAAGCGTGTGGAGATCCTGAACGTACATGGCAAAGGGTTCCGGTTGATCACCAAGGAAGAGAATTGACAGGCTCTAGAAAGTGCATTCAGAGCCAAGTCCAGTGTGATCCGGCTGCTCGCGAAGCCCGGCTATTGGCAGGACAGATAAAGGCTATGATCCGCTGATTTTACAGAATGGGCCGTTCGGTGCCGGGTTTCTCCCATATTTGTTGCCTGACGAAAAAAACTCCAAACCCCTAACCGAATGAAGAAAATCTACATTTCGATGCTGGCTTGCACGGCTTTGCTCCTTGCAGGTACGGCCACGGCACAGAAGAGCTTGAACTTGCGCTCCCCGTTCTCAACGATCAGCCCAGCGCACAGTGGTGGGGAAGTGCGAGGTGGAGGTACACCGGCAAATGATGAGTGCACTGGTGCTGTCAACCAGGACCTCGCGATCGGAGGCTCTGTTGTTTTCACCGGTGATAACACTGGCGCTACGGATGGAGAAGGTTTTGGCTTCGGTCAAGCGTGGGAGATGTTTACGACCACTGAATGTGCCGATATTACGCTGACCTACTGTGGAACGAATCCGGTTTTCGCGAATGCGTTCATTTCCTTGTTCATTGATTGCCCATATAGTTCATTCGTGCCGAACACTAGTTTCGATCAAACGACCTGCGCTGACGGCAACTTGACCATTTTTTACAATACCGTTCCTGCGGGCACATACTACTATGCCGTTTTGACCGATCCAGGTGTAGTTGAAGGACCCTATACGATCACGGTTTCGGCTGTTGCTGCCGCAGAACCTTGTATCCCCCCACCTCCTCCTCCAGCCAATGATGACTGTGATGCCGCCATCTCTCTTACGGCAAACACGTGGTGCAACTTCCAGTACTTCACTGGCGCTGGTGGAACTGAGTCATTGCCAGGTCTTACATGCAATGGGTTCACTGGTAATGCGGGTGATGACGTGTGGTTCTCGTTCGTGGCAACGGCTGCGGATATGACCATCGGTGTGATAGGTTCCGATGATGGAGATGGAGATGTGAATACAGGCTACGATGCCGTCATCGAACTCTTTGAAGGTGCTTGTCCTGGAACGTCCATCGGTTGTGCTGACGGCACACTTGGTTGCGAAGCGGAAGAACTTGCGGCCACAGGCCTATCGGTTGGTGCTACATATTACGTTCGTGTGTACGATTGGTACGCTGCTCCATGGCCCGATCACACGTTCGGTATATGTGTGGTGGAAGGTGCAGGTGGCGGCATCGGGATCGAAGAAGCTTCCTCTGCTGATGCGTGGAGCATTTTCCCGAACCCTGGCACAGATGTATTCAACTTGCAATACACCGGTGCGAGTGCGTTGAGCAACATCGAGGTGTTCGATCTTACCGGACGTGTGGTGTACAACGAGCAAGTTTCGTTGGCCAAAGGAGCCAACCACAACATCGATCTCAGCGACCTCAGCGCAGGCAACTACAATGTTCGCCTCACAGCGAATGGCGCTCGCACAGAGCAGCGGTTGATGGTGAAGTAGAAAAACGAACCGATCAACAGGGGGCGCTTTCCGCAAGGAAGGCGCCCTTTGTCATTCGGCCCACTATAGAATTGCGTTCGTCCGGATCACAGGCATCCGGTCCTGCCACCATCAACTGGCAAATTGATGCCGTTGATATAGCTGCCGCTCGGTCCCGCGAGAAAACAGATAGCTGCAGCGATCTCCTCTGGTGCAGCGAACCGGCGCAACGGAATTTCATTCAGCATTTCGTGCGCTGCGGCTTCCACTGTTGTACTGCTCTTTGCACTCTTGTTCTTGATGATAGCGGCCAGGCGTTCTGTACTTGTAGCACCGGGCAGCACATTGTTCACTGTGATGTTGAAGGGTCCCAATTCGGTTGCAAGTGTTTTGCTCCACTGTGCAACGGCACCACGAATGGTGTTGCTCACACCCAAGTTGGCCAGTGGCTGCTTCACGCTTGTACTGATCACGTTGATGATGCGACCATGCTTCGCGGCCTTCATGCCGGGAACTATTGCGCGCACCAGCGTTTGGTAGGCGAGCAGGTGCAAACGGAAGGCGCTTTCGAACGCCGCTACCTCGGCCTCGTGCGCCAAACCAGGCGGCGGACCTCCCGTATTGTTGACCAGGATGTCGATGAGGCCATGTGAACTGATGTGCTTTTCGATCGCGAGATGCAGTGCATTCGTATTGCTCATATCAACTGCGATCGAGCTGTGCTGTTGGCCATGCGAGGTGTCCAATTCGGAGGTCGTAGTTCCGAGCTTCTCCGCATCGCGGGCCAGCAGTGTAATGTTGGCGCCGAGCCGGGCCAGTTCCAGCGCCGTTGCTTTTCCAATGCCTTGGGTACTGCCGCACACGAGAGCATGGCGGCCTTTCAGGGAGATATTCATGATCTGCGACCGATGACCGGCGGCCAAAAGTAGGCGGGGACAGAATGCGCGGATTTTAAGCACCTTTGCGATACAGAAAAACCTGGAACATGCGTACACCTTACACCCTCATTACGGCTGCGTTCAGCACCTTGCTGCTCGTGGGCGGTTCAGAAGCAACAGCACAGACCCGTGCGTTGGTTGCCCATCCGGCAGCGGCACATGCGCGTTCATCGCAGCAGGCCAGTTTGCATCACCCATCACCTGGAAGCTTCCGCGGTATCAACCCTGTAAATGATGAGTGCGCCAATGCGACGGCCCTTACCGTTGTCGGTCTCGATGAGTGTGGCACTTTAGCTACTCCAGGGGACAATACAACAGCTACCCAAAGTGTGGGTAACCCCAGTTGCGATAACTCGAACGCTGGTTACGCGGATGTATGGTACAGCTTCAACAGCGGCAGCAATAGCACGGTGTATGTAACGCTTACTCCCGATGCGGCTATGACCGACTATTGCTACGTGGTATACCAAGCATGTGACACCACCGCCGATATCGCCTGCTCAGTTCTGCCGGGAGGGTCTGAGGCGGTTTCTGTTTCGCCCAATACGGATTACTCCGTTCGCGTGTACAGCAATTTGCAGTTTGGTGTAGGTGGCCCGCACACCATTTGTGTTGCGGTAGACAACTCTCCAGTGCCGGTGAACGATCTGTGCAGCAGCGTTACCCCGGTTACTCTCGCCGTTGGCGGGTCGGTGAACTTCACGGGCACTACCGCAGGTGCCACTATCGATGGCGACTATGACCCCGCTGACCTGACCACGTACCCAGCAACTTGGCATGCGTTCACGATCACCGATGCCTGCGCTGATGTGCAGATCTCGTACTGTGGAACGGATGCAGCGTTCTCGAATTATTTCGTTGTCGTTTCTACGGATTGCCCTCTTTCGGATAGCTCTGTGGTATTCTCAACGTCCAGCAATACGACGGAATGTGCAGATGGAAACGTGACCATTGTGTTTTATGGGCTCACAGCAGGAACTTATTACTACCCGGTGCTGAGCGAGATCGGCACAGCCTATGGTCCCTACACAATAGATGTTGCAGCTCTTCCATGTGCTCAACCTCCTGCGAACGATGATTGTGCAGGTGCGATCAACCTTACTGCGGGCACGTCCTGTATACCTACCACAGGCACTACGCTTCTTGCGACCGAAAGCCAACCTGCCGATTCCTGCAACGGCTTTCTCGGAATTGCCAACGATGATGTGTGGTACTCGTTCACCGCTACGGCAACCGATATGACCGTTGCTGTTCTGGGTGGTGATGGTTTCGATGCAGTGGTTGAATTGTTCGAAGGCACTTGTGGCAATTTCTCCGAGATCGGTTGTGCGGACGCCACTGTTGGAACTCAGACAGAAGAGATCCAACAAGCCGGGTTGGTCATCGGCCAGACGTATTATTTCCGCTTGTTCAACTACGGTACGGGCGCACCTGCGGTTTCCACATTCACCGTCTGTGTTGTTGAAGGTGCTGGAACCAACATCGGTATCGGGGAGATCGCATCAGCCGATCTCTTCACGGTATACCCGAACCCCACTGCGGGAGACGTGACGATCTCGTGGGCAGGTGCGAGCGGCAAAGTGAATATCGAATTGCTGGACATGACCGGTCGCATCGCATTCAGCGAACAGCGGAGCATGAGCACGGGTCAGCAGTACGCGCTTCCGTTGAAAGGCAGGCTGGCGCAGGGTACGTATACCGTGCGTCTTACAGGTGCAACGGATCGTGCTGAGCAGCGCATAGTGCTGAACTAGTTCGAGGGAGTGATGCTTCCGCTGGTGCGGAAGGATGATATCGAAGAGCGTCCACGAGTTGTGGGCGCTCTTCTTTTTTGCACGAGCATGGGATGAACGATCTTTGGACATTCCAGAAAAACAGAACGCATGCTCAGGTCCATTTCCGTCTTCATCATTTTCCTTGTGGTATTGGACCTGGCTGGCCAATGGACCAATGATCAACTGACGACCACTGCGTCCCCTTTGTTCGGGCATCCGCATCCCGTATTCACTGGTGATCGCGGAGGCTCGCCTTACAATGACCTCTGCCAGAACGCGGTGGTGACGCCTGTTCCAGCGAATGGCTCGGCCACTGTAACAGGTACGAACGTAGGTGCAACCGACACCGAGGACTTCGGCAATCCCAATGTGTGGGAGGCCTTCAGTATTGACACGTGCAGTACGATAACCGTAAGCTATTGCGGCACCGATCCGGTGCACACGTTGGTGTATTCCATTCTGCTCATCGGTTGCCCGGATCCTATTGCGAACGTGCAGAACAGCGGTACGGAAACATGTATTGATGGAAATACGATCATCACGTTCGAGAGCCTGCCAACGGGCACCTATTATGTTCCGGTGTTGTTGTTCGTTGGTGAATCA
>JANNYL010000043.1:0-16730 GCA_031410075.1 Flavobacteriales bacterium | reverse complement strand
CTATCACGCGGGAATGAGTTTCCAGGACCGGGACAAAGTGCAACAACAGTGGAGCAGCGGCGAAGTGCGTTTTGTTGCCGCCACGAACGCGTTCGGTATGGGCATCGATAAAGCCGATGTGCGCAGTGTGATCCACCTGGAGCCACCACCCGACCTGGAGAGCTATTACCAGGAAGCCGGACGTGCAGGGCGCGATGGTCAGGCATCGTTCGCGTTCCTGCTGGTGGATGATGGCGATGAAAGCAGGATGCGGGAGAAGTTCGCCGCCTCGTTCCCCAGTATTTCCGAAGTGCGTCGCACCTATCAAGCCTTCGCGGATATGCATCACATCGCGCTTGGAAGCGGTCAATTCGAATCCTATGACCTGGACCTGAGAGCGATCGCGACGCGCACGTCCATCACTGTTTCCACCGTGAGCCATTGCTTGAAAGCGTTGGAACTGGATGGAAGTTTGACCTTGAGCGATGGAGCTCGCACCCCTTCGCGCGTGGGTATGCGCGCCAGTGATCGAACCGTGTACGACATACGTGTGAAGGACCCACGAATGGGACCCATGCTCGAAGCATTGTTGCGCATGCACGGTGGTTTGTTCGAGGAACCCGCGATCATTGATGAAGGTCGACTCGCGAAGCATATGGGCTGTTCTGTCGGTCATGTGATCGGCCTGCTGAAGGAACTGGATCGGCAACACACCATCTTCTACAAACCACGGAACGATTCCCCAACCGTCACACTCCTCACTCCCCGTCGCGATGCGCTCTTGCTGATGCTGAACAAGGAAGCGCTGGACGATCGGCAAACACGGTCAAGAGCGCGAATGGAGGCGATGATCGACTTCACCTTCCACTCAGCGATCTGTCGAGAGCGTTCCTTGCTTCGTTATTTCAGCGATGCCGCAAGCGCGGATTGTAAACGGTGCGACGTGTGCAAGCAACGTGCTCGTTCATCCGCCCTGGACCCGAACGCAAAAGGACTGCGGATAGCACCGGTTCCGGAAGACATCGAACTTTTGCGCTGGCGGTCCAGTGAACGTCCTGCGCCGGCGGATCGGATGATCCGGGATGGGAACACATGAAGAAACTGCCCCGGTCCTTCTACCTGCGTGAGGATGTCATCGAGGTTGCGCGCGACCTGCTCGGCAAAGTTCTCATCACCCGCTTCAACGGATCCTTTACGGCTGGAATTATCACAGAGACCGAGGCCTATAATGGAGTCGTGGATCGCGCTTCGCATGCGTTCGGGGGCAAACGAACAGCGCGGAATGAAATGATGTACGCTCGCGGTGGAACGGCCTACGTTTATTTGTGCTACGGCATCCATCATTTGTTCAACGTGGTCACCCATCGATCGAATATCCCGCATGCGGTTCTTGTGCGTGCCATGCATCCGTTGATCGGGCAAACAACCATGGCAAACCGACGCAAGACCAATGTAAAGTTGACCACCGGTGGCCCAGGCACATTGTCCGAAGCACTCGGCATCCGCACGGATCATAACGGCACCGATCTTCTCGGGGACACTATTCACATCGTGGATCAGGGCATCCGGATCCCTGACCTGTCGATCATCGTTGGCCCGCGCATCGGTGTTGGGTCCGCTGGTGCCGATGCACTCCTTCCCTATCGTTTCCGCATCGATCCCCGCATTCTCGCATGAGCGCTCAACGTATTGTCTTCATGGGAACGCCAGCGTTCGCGGTCGCATCATTGGATGCATTGGTTCGCGCGGGCATCGATGTGGCCGCGGTGGTTACAGCACCCGATCGGCCAGCAGGTCGTGGCCAGCACCTGCGCATGAGCGCCGTGAAGGAATTCGCTCTTGCGAACGGGATCCTCAAAGACCGTATCCTTCAGCCGGAAAAACTCAAGGACCCCACCTTCCATGCCCAGTTGGATGCCACGGGTGCTTCCTTATATGTAGTGGTGGCGTTCCGCATGTTACCCGAACTCGTTTGGAACCGGCCACCACTCGGCACCATCAACCTCCACGCTTCCTTGTTGCCCGATTATCGAGGAGCCGCACCGATCAACTGGGCTGTTATGAATGGCGAGACTCGCACCGGTGTCACCACTTTTTTCATTCGCCATGAGATCGATACCGGCGACATCCTTCTTCGCGAAGAGACCCCTATTGGCCCGGAGGAGACAGCGGGTGAACTGCACGACCGGTTAATGATCATCGGCGCTTCGCTTCTCGTGCGCACGGTGCAAGAAGTTCTGGGAGGCCGATCGAAAAGCACAAGCCAGTCCATGGAAGGCTCGGCCGAATTGCACCATGCACCCAAGCTCACACCCGAGAGCTGTCGCATCGATTGGCATAGCGGAGTGCAAACAGTCCATGATCATATTCGCGGATCGAGTCCCTTTCCCGGCGCATGGTCCCATCTGGTCATAGGTGATCAGGATCCGCAGCACTTCAAGATCCTGAGGTCACGTGTGGCATACAGATCGAGTGATGGTGCGGCTGGGACCGCGATCGTGCGAGGTGGCCAGTTCCTGGTGCGCTGTGCTGATGGCGCGATCGAAGCACTCGAGATCCAAGCAGAAGGCAAGCGCCGAATGGATGCGCAGTCATTCTTACGGGGCTTTCATTCGCTTCCAACATTTCGGTTCACATGAGCGAGTTCAGTGATCGAATCCTGAACGTGTGTTCTGCCAGTCGATGAAAGCAGGTACGCTTTCAGCAACTCATCCGTTGATTCAACCCCTTCAGGAGCGAACGAAAAGAGGAAATCAAAAAACGTTGGTACCAGAGGGTTGTAGGCGGACTTATCAACAAACACCCCGTTTTTTCAACATTTCCGGGGTTTAACACCCCAAAACCCTTGACAGGCTTGGTTCTCCAAATACATTCGTCCTGAGATTCACTCAACCAACAAACCAACCACTAACAAAATGGGAATGAATAAAGCAGAATTGATCGAGTCCATCGCAGCTGATGCAAAGCTTTCGAAGGCAGACGCAAAGCGTGCCCTTGACGCATTTGTTACAAGCACCACCAAAGCTCTGCGCAAAGGTGACCGTGTTGCCCTCGTAGGCTTCGGCACTTTCAGCATTTCGAAGCGTGCTGCCCGTAAAGGCCGCAACCCACAAACCGGCAAAGAGATCAAGATCGCTGCCAAGAAGGTAGTGAAGTTCAAGGCCGGTGCCGACCTCAGCAGCAAGGTGAAGTAATTCATCACGCTGATCGGAAAAAATCCCTCCAACCGGAGGGATTTTTTCTTTTGTACCCATCCCATCTCACATCGCCATGCTTTCAGACGCCCAGCTCTACGATCGACTTTCACCGTTCATCTCCGACAACAAACGGGCGTTGTTCGAGCGCATCGCGTATGATCGCACGAACCACATCACGGTGGTCATGGAGGACATCTATCAGCCACACAATGCAAGCGCCGTAGTTCGAACGTGCGATCTGGTAGGCGTGCAGAACATCCACATCATTGAGAACCGCAACAAGTACACAATGAATCCGGATGTCACACTCGGTTCGTCGAAGTGGACCGACATGCACCGCTATCGTGAACACCCTGACAACTCGCTCGCCTGCATTGAACGATTGAAGAAGGAAGGCTATCGGATAGTGGCAACAACACCGCGTGCGGATAGCGTGACTCCCGAAGACATCCCATTGAACGAGCCGCTGGCGTTCTGCTTCGGAACAGAACTCACTGGCCTGAGTGATGTGATGATGAAGCATGCCGATATCCACTTGCGCATTCCCATGTATGGATTCACCGAGAGCTACAACATAAGTGTCAGCGCTGCGCTCACACTCTATACCGTGATGGAACGACTGCGTGCGAGCGAAATACAATGGCGGCTCACAGCTCAACAACTCATCGAATTGAAATTGTCCTGGGCAAGGAAAGTGGTGCAGAGCGCAGAGCTTCTCGAAGCGCGGATCAGGCGGGAAGAGGACAGTGAAAGTGCCAACGTTCGATCACGCGACGATCGATGATCGCGCATACTTCCAAGTAATTTCCACTGCACTGTTGATCGCGTTCCGTTATCGTTCGTTGTGTGAACGGATCTTCGCGTTGCCATGATCACTATCGCTGAACATCGCTATGCGCCCGGCTTTTCGGAGTTCCTGAAAGATCGCATGATCATTCTGAAATGATCGAACGCGTGTTCATCGCATCACGGTTCTCAACATCGATGCGTGGAGAAGTGAAACCTATTCGACACTTGATCCGTTGCAGCATCCGCATAGTTTCGCATCAAACCACTAACAATCCATACAATGGGAAAAGGTGATAATAAGACCAAGAAGGGTAAGCGCACGATCGGTAGCAAGGGCAAAGCCCGTCCTGCCAAGCGTACAGTAGCTGCCGCAAAAAAGGCTGCTGCTAAAAAAGCTGCGCCAAAGAAAAAGGCAGCTGCCAAGAAAGCAGCTCCGAAGAAGAAGGCCGCTGCCAAGAAGAAGAAGTAAGCAGCTGTTCCTACAGAAGCGAAAGACCCCCGGCGTGCCGGGGGTCTTCTGCTTTCAATATGTTCCGTTCACGGCAATTCCTGGATCATTCTTGACGATGACCAATAGAACGATCATGCACGGATCCCCACCGCACGTTGATCATGGTTGCAATCGCATACGCCGCCATGTGCCATCGGCGAAGTGTTCGAACGCAATGCGGTCATGCATGCGATCACTTCGGCCATGCCAGAATTCGATCCGAGCCGGCTTCACCCGGATACCTCCCCAATGCTCAGGCCGTGGCACATCCAGGTCTTTGAAACGTTCTTCCCATCGGCTGAACCGATCCTCCAACGCCGTTCGACTTTCCACGAGACGACTTTGATCACTGCTCCAGGCTCCGATCTGGCTGGACCGGGGCCGCGATGCGAAATAGGTGTCGCTCTCTGATGGATCCACTCGTTCGCATTTTCCTTCGATGCGAACCTGTCGTTCCAATGAAGGCCAGTAGAACGTGAGCGCCGCTCGCGGATCACGCTCGATATCCATCGCTTTTCTGCTGTTGTAATTGGTGTAGAACACAAAACCGCGCTTATCGAAGGACCGCAACAACACGATACGGCAACTGATGCTCGCGCTACCTGCGGTGGCCAACGTCATTGCGTTATGATCGGCCATGCCCGTTCCTTCCGCTGCCAACAGCCACTCATCGAACAATGGAATGGGGTCGTTATCAAGCGTATCCTCTATCAGGGTGCCCTTCACGTAATCCGTCCGATGATGCACATGTTTTTCCTCTTTCATGACCGCTTGAATATGTTGTGCGACGAAGATATCCAAGCGTTGATCCATGCGTGCTGATCAGGTCGAACGGACTGTGTGAGAAACCGTGGCGAGGTGTCGGCCACCTTCACATCTCATGTTCGCCATGAGCTCTTCATCGCTCAGGCCCACGCGAGAAAAGGTTAAGCAACGGTCTTGAACCAGAAAAGTCGAACTACGCGTCGCCGCTATTGCGTCAACCATTTAACTTCCGTCAAAATTCCGAAGCGTTGTATGTCAAGCGACTTTTTCGACCTCAACCCGGACAATGCATTGGCGCCAGCGCGTGGTCGTTTGCTGGTGAGCGGGCCGTATTTGACGGATCCGTACTTCCATCGAACAGTAGTGCTCTTATGTGAACATGACGAGGAAGGCTCGTTCGGATTCGTATTGAACCGGTTCATCGATACGAGCATCGCGGATATCATGGAGAACATGCCTCCGCTGTTGAGCCGTGTGAGCATCGGGGGTCCAGTGCAGAGCGGAAACCTCTACTACTTGCACACGTTGGGGCCGCGAATTGAAGGGAGCGTAAGTGTGGTTGATGGAATACATATGGGTGGAGACTTCGAACAATTGCGAAACGTGCTCGCAACCGATCCCAAACTCAGCAAACACGTTCGGTTCTTCGTTGGCTATAGTGGATGGGGGCAGGATCAATTGAACAAGGAGTTGAACGAAAGGGCTTGGCTCATCACCCCCGCAAGCAAACGCCGTGTAATGAACACCAAGGTGAGCGATATGTGGGGCGATACACTGCGCGATATGGGCAAGCCCTTTGCACCACTGGCGAATTTTCCAGAAGACCCTTCGCTCAACTGAGCGTCTTCTTCACCAATAAGTCTACCAACTGAAGTGCCATGCGGTGCGCATAGCGTTTGGTGCGATAGCCCATCACCCACTGAATACCGCGCGATGCATTGGTAAAGAACAATTCATCCGCGGCCAATAGGTTCTGCGGGGTCAAGGAGCACTCGTACACCTTGATACCGTTCTCGATCGCCAAGTTGATCACTTGCATGCGCATTACCCCACCAATGCAGCCATCGGTAAGCGCAGGTGTATAGAGCACACCATTGCTCACGATAAAAATATTACCGGCACTGCTCTCGATGATGTTACCGCGATCGTTCTGCAGGAGGCAATCATCCAACCCACGCTCCATACACCACAAACTGGCCATCACGTACAGCTGGCAGTTGAGCGTTTTGTGCGCCGAAAGCATGTTCACCGCTTTACGCATTTCCGGATAGAGGTCCACCGAATAACCCTGATGGTTCAGGATGTAGTTCGGCGACGGCACCGTTTTCAGTTCAATGGTGAAACCCCCTTTGTGCGATTGCGGCCGGTAGTACCCGGGAGAATCCCTGTACACCGTTAACCGAGCCCGCGAATTCGGTAGTTCGCATTCCTTGACCAATTGCCCGATGTAGGTTTCCAGCGATCGGCGATCAAGTTTATCAGGAGTTTCCAAGTGAAGGATCTTCATTCCTTCTTCCAACCGCGCCCAATGCGCGTCCAAAAAGCAGCCTTTGCCCTGCACTACACGGATGCTCTCAAAAACACCGTCGCCATAATGGAACGCACGATTATCGAGCGTGATGACCGGTTTATCGCCGGGCATCAATTCACCGTTGAGGATCACGAACTGCGCCATCACACCAACCTGTTTTGCATCAATACCTCCATCAATGGGACATTTGCTTCCACAAGTATCCCACGCACACCGGCACCAACGGCTGCTTCAATGTCGCGATCACGATCACCGATCATCACCGACGAAGAGGGATCGATGTGGTAACGGGCAATAGCGCGCTCCAACAATAGCGACCCAGGCTTTCGGCACAAACATTGGCCCTGTGAAGGATGATGGGGACAGTAGTACACCGCGTCGATGGTGCCGCCCTGTTGGGCCAACTGCGCGTGAAGGTAGCGGTGCATTTCATTCACTTCGGCGTGGCCGTACAACCCCAGACCGATACCGCTCTGATTGGTGATCACCACCGTGCGCTTTCCCGCAGCCCCGATCGCCCTGACCGCCTGCGCGACCGTGGGGAGTATTTCGAAATCGGGCAAACGACAGGTGTGTTCGCCACGTTCTCGATTGATCACACCGTCCCGATCGAGGAAGATGGCCGCCTGCTTGTTCATGATAACGAAGCGGAAATGGCTTGAACAAAGGCAGGCATGACTTGTGGATCGAGGATGACGGTGAAAAGCAAACCGACGATAGCCCCCGCAAAGTGCGCGTCATGCGCAATACCATCGCTGCCTTTTTGGCCCATGTACCATTCGTAGCCCAGATATAGCAGGCCGAAGATCCAAGCCGGTGCGGGTATCGGAAGGAGCAACAAGTACATTTTGCTCGTAGGGTACATCAAAATGGAGGCGAACACCACAGCGGAGGTTGCACCTGACGCACCCACCGCCCGGTAATTCGGGTTCCACCGATGCTTATAGTACGCAGGTATTGAGCTTAACGTGATCCCTGCCAGATAGAGGATCAAGAATGGCAATAAGCTGGAACGCCCGGTGATCTCAGCGTATCCTCTTTCAACGCTCTGGCCGAACATGAACAATACGAACATGTTCACCAGCAGATGAGGAATGTTGCCATGAATGAAACCGTGTGTCAAAAGCCGGAACCAGTCCTTCCGGGTATTGATCACGAACGGCTCGAACATCATGTTCTCGAACACCTTCCGGTCGTTGAGCGCGATCAACGAGATCAAAACCGTGAACCCGATGATGGCATACGTCATTGTAAAATGGAACCCGGAGATCATTGGCTGTTCGCGCGGAATAGGTCCGGCGCCGCGAAAGATATCCGCACCAAGCCTTCCACTCGAACCTGCGAACTGATCAGTAGGTATGGTCTCGCAAGATCCGCCAGCCTTCGGCCTCACGCTCCCACAAAAGACTGAACCCACCCCCTAGGGTATCTGCGACACGGAACAACTGCCAGCGACCCGTTACCCATGCATGTTCGGCACCAGCGGGCACTACCTCCAACCCGTCGAAAAACAGATCGCCCATGGTCGCCTTGTCGGGATAGCTCTTCAGATAATTGGCCGTAACGCCGGATTTCCCACAGGTATGCTTCTTGGGGCTGATGAAGCACACACTGTCCGCATATCCCTCCATGAAGCCGGGAATGTCACCTGCGTCCCAAGCTTTCTCTTGATCCGCCATAACCTGGCGGATGGCAGCTTCATCTGTGGGCAGGAAGGTGCGCTGGCAGCTGGCTAGCGCTATGAACAAACACATATAAAGGAAGCACCTCATGGCCATAGAAATAAGAAGGGTCGCCCTTGAGCGACCCTTTGTAGCGCGGGGGAGACTTGAACTCCCGACCTCGTGATTATGAATCACGCGCTCTAACCAGCTGAGCTACCGCGCCGAAAACGGGCCGCGAATATAAACGGATGAACAATCTGCCTAACATGCGCAGGACTTGCACAGGTAAAGGATCTGCTTACCTTTCCCCGCACTCTATAATCTGCTGAATTCCATGGCCAAGACGAAGGCGAAAATGAAGGGAAAGCCCGCTTCCAAGGCGAAGCTGGTGGCGAAGAAGAAACCCCTGCCAGCCAAGGCTTCAGCAGCTAAAGGCAAGAAAACCGCAGCAAAGCCGGCCAAGGTTAAACCTACCGTGCGGGCGGGTGCGGCGAAGAAAAAGACGGCCATTGTTAAAAAATCGGCGGCCAAGACCAAAGCCAAGGCGCCCGTGCAAAAGGCACCGGTGGCCAAGGCCAAGGCAGCCAAAGGCAAAAAGGTAGTAGCTCCTATCAAGCCAAGCAAGACCGCCCCAACCCAAAAGGTTGTTGCGGTTGCCAAAGGGAAACCGGTTCAACCGGCACCCAGCTCAAAAGCTCCAGTTGCTCCGATCAAACAAGCAGCACCGGCCAAGGTGGCCGCTGCCCCTGCGAAACCCATGGCCCCACCTGCGGCCAAGGCCGATGATAAGAAGAAAGCAACCGTAGTCGCGAATAAGCCGAAAGAACCAGTGGTGGCGGTTATGACCGGTTTGGAACCGTTGGGTGCTCCAGCCCGTGCTGCGAAGAAGCCGATGAAAGAGCGTTATGTGATGGAGTTCTATATGAACGCTACTCCAGGATCGCTTTACGATCTGCTTTGCTCGCCAAGTGGTCTAAGTGAATGGTTCTGCGACGATGCCGATGTTCGAGGTGACCAATTCACCTTTCGTTGGGGGAACGACAGCCAGGTGGCCCAGTGCTTGAGCCGCAAATTCGGAGAACTTATGCGATTCCAGTGGGAAAGCGATGAGGATCCGGGTTCATACTTCGAACTGCGCATTCGTGTAGACACCATGACCAACGAGACCTGTTTGGTGGTTACCGATCATGCCTGGCCAAAGGACCTTGAAGAAGGAAAAGCGCTTTGGGAATCGCAGATCCACACGCTACAGCGAATGCTGGGAGCCTGAGGTCTGGTTGGATCTGTTATTTTTTCGATGGGCAGGTTGTCCTTGTGTTCTGCGCTTCACCTGATGCCTAGCCGTATCCACGACCATTCCGGAGTGCGTCGATGGCGGCATGGTCTTTTCTCGACGTGAAGGCCGATAGCTTTGGCTCCGCACGATGAAGAAGCTGCACCTGCTCATGCTCCGGTCCTTTGTTGGGCCGTTCTTCGTCACGTTCATCATCGTGCTCTTCATTCTGAGCATGCAGTTCCTGTGGAAGTATGTGGACGACCTGATGGGAAAGGGACTCTCAGGCCTCACCCTCGCCCAGTTGCTCACCTACGCAACAGCCAGTTTCGTTCCGCTGGCCATTCCGCTTGCCGTGCTGCTCAGTTCCATTATGACCATGGGTGGGTTGGGGGAACGTAGCGAGTTGACACCCATGCGCAGCGCGGGTCTCGGACTATTCCGAATTCTTATGCCGCTTACCCTGGCAGCGATCCTGATCGCTGGTTTCTCCTTCTATTTCAGCAATAACCTGCTGCCGATAGCGAACCTCAAGTTCCAAAGCCTTTTATGGGATGTGACAAAGAAGAAACCGGCCATGAATTTGAGACCGGGTGTTTTCTACAATGGCATCGAAGGTTTTACGATCCGCGTGGCGAACAAACACGAGGATACCGGTATCCTGGATGACGTGCTGATCTACGATCACCGCGGTTCGTTCCGTGGCGACCGAAGAGTGGTGCGCGCTGAACATGGCAGAATGAAACGCAGTGTTGACGGCAATTACCTGGTCTTGGAGCTACAAGATGGACGGATCTACGACGAACAGTCCAAAGGACGGACCGCCACAGATGGAACCATGCCTTTGTTGCGCGGACGTTTTGAACGTGACGAAGTGCGAATGGACCTCAGTAGCCTGGGTATGAAGCGGACTGATGAAGACCTGTTCAAGGACCATTACAAGATGCGGACAATGGGCCAACTTCAGGTTGCGGAAGACAGTTTGATGCGCAAGTACGACCAGAAGAAGTTGGATCAGGAACGATACATGCGCAATGGCCTTTTCATAACCCGTGACAGCGCGAATGCCACTGTTTCTGGCAGCTTCACAGGTATGGGAGACTTCCAACACGCACTCGATCCGGGCCAACAGAAGAACCTCTTCGACATCGCGATCAATATGACCCGTAATGCGGCGAGTTTTCTTGATCGCACACTTGAAGAGCGGGAAGACCGGCGTGCGCAGATCGCCAGATTCCGGGTGGAGTGGCATCGGAAATTGATGCTTGCCGCGGCATGTATCCTCTTCTTTTTCATCGGAGCTCCGCTTGGTGCGATCGTACGCAAAGGCGGAATGGGCCTGCCTACGGTCTTCGCCATTGTTTTCTTCCTGGTCTTCCACATCATTTCGTACAGTACCGAGCAACTCGTGAAGCTTGGCGATCTGCAGCCATGGCCGGGAATGTGGATCAGCACACTGGTCCTTTTGCCGATCGGGGCATTCCTTACATGGAAAGCCGCCACGGACAGTCCTTTGCTCGAAGCGGACGCCTATGCTCGTGTCTGGGATAAATTGCGCTCCCGCTTCCGTTCCCGTGCGCATCCTTCAACTCTGTAACAAGCCCCCCTACCCGCCTATTGACGGTGGTACCAAGGCGATGCACGGCATCACCATGGGTTTACTTGATGCCGGTCATTCAGTGAAGGTGCTCTGTATCGCTACGCCGAAGCATCCGTTGGATCTTTCCAAAATACCCGCCGATTACAGGGAACGTACCCGTATTGAAGGCCTCTTCACGGATACCAGCTTGAATATTGTTGATGCCTTCACGGACCTGGTGACGGCGGACAACTACAACATCAGCCGGTTCTTTTCTCCGGATATGGACATCCGGCTCATCCGGCTGTTGAGCGCTGAGAGCTTTGATGTGGTGCTGCTCGAGAGCTTGTTCATGACGCCATACCTGCCAACTATTCGCAGATACAGCAACGCCCGCATCGTGCTGCGATCCCACAACTTGGAGCATGTTATCCAAGAACGCTTGGCCAGCGGTGAGAAAAACGTATTCAAGAAACCATATCGACGCTTCCTCGCCAAACAATTGAAGGACTACGAAATAGCTATCCTGGACCGCGTTGATGGCATCGCGGCGATAACACCCGGCGATGCTGAGCATTTCGCAGGCTACGGCGCAAAAACGCCGATCACCACGATCCCTTTCGGTGTGGAAATAGACCAATTCGCGAAATCGCAACCCACCGGTGCTCCTGTTTTCTTCCATCTGGGCAGCATGGACTGGTCGCCCAACGAAGAAGGCATTCGTTGGCTATTGAGCAACGTATGGCCCAAAGTGATCAAGGAATACCCGGAAGCCCAATTGCATTTGGCCGGCAACAAAATGCCCAAAGACCTTTTGGCCCTCAAACCCCATGGCGTTGTTGTGGCAGGCCGTGTGGATGACGCGGATGCGTATATGGCCGAACGACACGTCATGGTGGTGCCCTTGTTCAGCGCAGGAGGTATGCGCGTGAAGATCATCGAAGGCATGGCCATGGGCAAATGTGTGATCAGTACAGCAATAGGCGCCGAAGGGATCGACTATACGGATGGGGTGGATATTCTGATCGCCAACAGCCCCACAGAGATGGCCGAGCGTATGTGCCATCTCTTTGACAAACCTGATCTCGTTGTCGTCATTGGCACGAAAGCACGCGAGCTCATAACGGAGAAATACGCTAACGAACGCATCTCCAAGGAGCTGATCGCGTTTTTCGGCGAGCTCCTCAAGGCATGAAGTTGCTCGTAGTGCTTTCCCGTGTTCCCTTTCCATTGGAGAAAGGCGATAAACTGCGTGCCTATCATCTGGTGACCCGGCTCGCGAAACACCACGACGTTTACCTCTTCTGTCTTACGGATCAACGTATCGCTCAAGAGGACATCGATCACCTGCGTGGCATTTGTTCGCATATCGAAGTGGTCCGCTTACCTCGCTGGCGAATTTTGATCCGCTTGGCCAAGGCCGCATTTTCCCGTCTACCCTTTCAAGTTGCGTATTTCCATCATGGCATTGCCCAACGGGCCATCGACAAAGCCATGCGCGAATTCCGTCCGGACCATGCCCTTTGCCAGTTGGTGCGCACTACCGAGTACGTGCGCTACTACTTCACACTGCCCAAAACGCTCGACTATATGGATACATTGAGCAAGGGAATGGAGCGGCGAACGGAGAACGGGAATTTCTGGACCAAGCCGCTGCTGCGAGCAGAAACCCGTCGACTTATCGCGTATGAGAACCTGATGCTGGACCTGTTCGATCGACATGCCATCATCAGCGCGCAAGACCGTGAGCTGCTCTATCACCCCGCTCGTGATCGCGTTGCGGTGATCCCCAACGGCGTGGATACCGAGTTCTTCAGCCCACGCGTAACGAAGAAAACGTACGACCTGCTTTTCACCGGCAACATGAACTACCCGCCGAACATCGATAGCGTGCTCTATCTGGTGCAAAAAGTGCTTCCGCTTGTGCGCAAGGAGCGCCCTGGTACTTCCCTTCTGATCAGTGGTGTGGACCCCACCCCTCGCGTACGTGAATTGGCAAAGCTCGATCCATTGATCACGGTTAGCGGTCGCGTTCCGGATATACGGGACTCATACGCTGCAGCCAAGGTGTTCGCCGCACCCATGCAGATCGGTACGGGCTTGCAGAACAAATTGCTGGAAGCCATGGCCATGCGTATGCCCTGTGTTACGAGCGCACTAGCCAACAATGCGGTAGGCGCTACACCGAATGAAAGCATTCTGATAGGCGATGAACCTTCCGACTACGCCAACCACATCCTTCGGCTGCTTGGCGATGAAGCGGAACGTGAGCGCGTTGCTGAAAGCGGATACGATTTCGTTCGCACGCATTTCGATTGGGGGCGCAATGCGGATGCTCTCGATCAACTCATCACCTCCGCTCACGGCGGACCGGCACCTTTAACGACCGTTTAACTTCGCCCCGACGTTCCCGAGCCGCAGGCTGGAAAGTCGCATCATACACATGGCACACGAAGGCACATTCGACACTATTGAAAGCGCGATCGAGGCGATCCGCAATGGCCAGGTTGTGGTGGTCGTGGACGACGAGGATCGGGAGAATGAAGGTGACTTCTTGACCGCCGCGCACAACGCGACCCCTGAAGTGATCAACTTCATGGCCACCCATGGTCGCGGTCTTATTTGCGCCAGCCTCACCGAACAACGTTGTTCTGAACTGGGATTGGAACTGATGGTACGCGATAACACTGCGCTCCATGCTACTCCGTTCACCGTTAGCGTGGATGTCCTCGGCCGAGGAACCACCACCGGCATCAGCGCCAGCGATCGCGCAAAGACCATCTCCGCACTCATTGACCCAGCCACCAAACCCGAACACCTCGGAAGGCCGGGGCACATCTTTCCGCTGCGTGCCCGTGATGGCGGCGTACTGCGGCGCACCGGCCATACCGAGGCAGCTATCGACTTGTCCCGACTGGCCGGATTCGAACCCGCCGGTGTTATCGTGGAGATCCTCAACGAGGATGGTTCCATGGCACGCCTACCCCAGCTGCGGATAATTGCTGAACGTTTCGGGTTGAAGTTGATCACGATAGCGGACCTCGTAGCTTATCGGATGAAACACGAGCGCCTGGTAGAGCGCATGGTCGACGTCAAACTACCGACCGAACACGGCGATTTCGAATTGATCGCCTACAAACAGATCGATAACGGCGAAGAGCATCTGGCCTTGGTGAAAGGCACGTGGACAAAGGATGAATCCGTTCTCACACGTGTTCATAGCAGTTGTGTGACAGGCGATATTTTCGGGAGCCACCGTTGCGATTGTGGCCCACAGCTGCATGCCGCAATGGAAATGGTCGAAAGGGCCGGTAAAGGAGTCGTGCTCTACATGCACCAGGAAGGTCGAGGCATCGGGCTCATCAACAAACTGCGCGCTTACAAATTGCAACAAGAGGGTGCGGATACGGTAGAGGCGAACAGGTTGTTAGGATTCGAGAACGACTCGCGGGATTATGGCGTAGGTGCGCAGATCCTTTTTGATCTCGGGGTGCGTAAAATGAAGTTGATGACCAATAATCCGCGCAAGCGCACAGGGCTTGTGGGCTATGGGTTGGTGATCACGGAGAACGTGCCGATAGAGATCGAACCAAACGAGCATAACCGGCACTATCTGCTTACGAAAAAGCTGAAGATGGGGCATTCACTGGGTCTGAAGTAGTGCGTAAAGTCAGCTAGCGAACGATACTTCCGGGCCTCTTTGTCCGCTTCGGTCGCAGAAGATCGGATGTAAGCAACACTTACTCCACCACCTTCTCATTCTCCCGCTTTCGGAAGACGTTGGTGAACTTGGTCCAGAACTCGCCCAACGTATTGAATTCTTCGCGGTAGGCAATACCCACGCCTTGGGTGGTTTGTGCCTGGTTCAATTGGTTCAGGTTGCGATCATTGCTTTGGCTGAAGGCTTTCAACCGCAACTTACCATCATGTGTAATGAGGTACTCCGCATTGAAGTCCCCGATGAACTGGGTGCCGCTTTGCGTACTTGTGGATGACGCTCCGGTAACACCCACGTTGGTACTCACCTGCACCCGATCATTGAACAACGCCGTGCCAACAGCCAATTCGAATTCACCAGCGGAAATGCTGTTGCCAGGCCGATAGTTGAGGCCCAGATCGAAGTTATCGCCGATCTTCGGGAGCAGGCTGTTCACCTGGCTGCTCGCGAATTCGGTTAATGTTGTTGCTCCACTTGCGCCAGCATCCGTAGCAAAGGTTGCCTGTCCGGTAAGGTCGTCAGAGATGAATTTATTGAGAACGATGAGCGCGAACACCTGCTTGTTCAACTTGTCCTTGTCACTGAGAACGGTGTTCACTTGCGTGCGCGTGCCTTCATCAACACTGGGCAACCGCACTTGGAAACCGATATCGGGGTTCATCAATTTCTCGGTCAGGTTCATGCTTACTTCAACGGGAACGCGTTTACGATAAGCCTCGCTGCGATCACTTGGAGGCATAATGTCATACAGGGCAGTGCGCAATTTGTACACAGCATTGATGTTCAATTGGGCATCGAACGGATCCCCGTACCAGAAAATGTGCCCTCCCGGATCCACTGTGAATTTCTTGGCGACAAGGTTGCGTAGCGTGAAGAGGTAATCCCCCTCCGTGATCTCCACACCGCCTTTCATGCTGAACTCGCCACTGGGTGTAACGCTCATGTCAATATCTCCACGACCGCGCCCACGCATAATGTCGCCCACTGTAGGATCGAAAATGAGTTCGAAGAGCGCATCGGGCGTTACGTTCACTTTCATAGCCAAATGAATACCGGTAAGGTCAATAGGAGCTTCGAGCGAATCGCGGTTCTCGCCGGACTTCACGAACCGCACGAAAGGGATGCCTCCCACTTCGGTACTCGCACCCAAGGGAAAATGCAACGACGTACCCGCGCCTGTTGATGCTTCCAAATAGATATCAAGGTTATCCTCGAACCCACCAAGACCAATGAAGCCATTGGCATACGCGGTTCCGTAGTACAATGAATTCTGGGCCAGACCTGTATTGAGCACCTTGATGTGGTTCAAAGTGCCGCTGACGTCATAACTCCATTTCTTGAAGCCCTGGTGCGACACGTTGCCATTGAGGCGTGCGATGTTGCCTTCTTCATCCATCAGGCGAACGTTGTCCAATGTGAATTCATCGGGCTTCACAGTAACGGTATCAGTGAAACTGTAAAAGGTATTCAGATAGTCGATGCGCAGACCCGCCCGATCCAGTGCGAGTTCGCCTTTGGCTTTTGGTGCCGCAAGCTTTCCGGACACGTCAATTGCACCGCTCACTTTCCCTTGGATGTCGCTGATGCCTTTGGGCAAGTACGCATCGATAAATCGCAGATCGAAGCGGTCCAGCAGAAGTTGCAGATCAAGCTCTTGCTCCGCTCCGGGTGAAAGTTGACCGCTGAACCCGAGCATACGCAAGGTGTCACGGTGCTAGTCACCGTTCAGGTCGATGAGCTTTTCC
>JANNYL010000042.1:0-10168 GCA_031410075.1 Flavobacteriales bacterium | reverse complement strand
GCAAGCTTTACCCGAACGTGGACTTCTACAGTGGCATCATTTACCGCGCCATCAACATACCAACCCGCATGTTCACGGTGATGTTCGCCTTAGGCCGTTTGCCAGGCTGGATCGCGCAGTGGAAGGAAATGGTGGAGAACAAGGAACCGATCGGTCGTCCCCGCCAGATCTATACGGGAGCCACCAAACGGGACTATGTAGCACTCATGGATCGGAAGTGATCCGCTGGATCGCTTTACTTCGCACACTGAAAAGAAACCCATCGCATGAACACCAAGAAGATCATCGGATTGTTGTGTTGGCTGTTCGCCTTCGCTATCCCCGCCCGCTACGGTCTGCTGGAGACAGAGACCGTAGAAAACATTCCGGGGCTTATCGGCTTTGTGTCGTTCGTATTCCTGATCTTTATCGGGTACTTCCTGGTCGATGGTTCTTCTGCCAAGAAGGAGCACGGAGCAGGACATTGATCAGTTCGGTCTTGAATGAAAAAGTCCCGCTTCTGCGGGACTTTTCGTTTCCGGGCATTCCCACTGGCGGCTATCCTCCGGTTTGAGCTGCCTTCAACTTCTCACGAGCCTTCTTCTTGGGATCGTGAAGGGTGAATACACGCGAAACGTTGAACCCATAGTGGATATCGCCCTTGAAGAAATCACCGGTTGTCTCGCCGATCACGGCACGCTCGAACATACCGGTGCTGTTCGTGAAATGCAGCTGGAACACGTGGCCGCCGGTTTCAATATCGAAGCCCATGGACAAGGAATTGTGGAAGGCGGAACGATCCCCTTGGTTCGGCAAAACATAGAAGTACTCCGCGTTCAGAGCAACCCGTTTGGTGAGCTTGAAACGCCCTGCAGCACCGACATTCATAAGGTCATTGGGGTCTTTGGCTGAAGCCGTGAGGTTGCGGTGGATCACACCGGGCATCAGTTGGAACGTGAGTGATTCACTGAACTTGCGCCCAACGATCGCTTGGAAATTGTAAGAAAGGCGGTGCGTGAAATAGTCAGTTCGACCCTCGCCGTACCATGGCACCTTTTTCGCATCCAATGTGGTGACGCTTATCCCGGCAACCACGCCCAAGGTGATCGGCATGTTGCACCCCTGATCGCATTGACGAAGCAATTTGTATTTCGCGAAACCGTCAATGGTCTTTTGGAAACTGCTTCGGCCGATCCCGATCATCAGTTTTTCTGAAATGCCATAATCCAAACCCAACCGAATGGTCGCCTGATCCAATCCGAACAACTCCCCTGCCCCACTATTGAGCATGCCGAAACGGTGGCCGATCTTGAAGTCAAGCACACCGTGTGCTACATTCTCCAAACTATGGCTATTGATCACCCGCGTGGTCTTGAAGCTCGCTATGGTGTACTCAGTGGCAGCGCTATCCTCACCTAAAAGACCGAGCAGATCATCTTGTGCAAGCGCCGGAACGGCAAGTAGAACAGGAATAAGGAGAAAGCTGCTACGCATATGTTGAAGTCGGGTTCTATCCAGAGGATTTGGTCATTCCGGAAATAGGTTTATCAATGCGGTTCGGCCCAAAACCGAACCATCAATGATCACATTTCACGATAATCGATACGTACGCTGATGAGGATCTCTTCGGCCAAATTCACACCACCTGGCACCTTGATACCATGGTCGGCCAACTTCACCATGAAATCGCTACTGGCTTGCACCCCACCCGTGGCATCCACGACCATGGTGCCTTTTGCCGTCGCTGGTTTCGCAACCCCGTGAATAGTGAGATCACCGGAAACGTTGACTTCATACTTACCCGGGACTTTGAGCTGGTCGGCCGTGACCCCTTCCACCTTTCCCTTGAAAGTGCTCTTTGGGAAGGTGCCGCTCTCCATGTAGTTTTCGTTGAAGTGCTCTTGCATGAGGGCTTTTTCGAACTCGAACCCTTTGATGAGCACAGCGAATTCCATGGCCCCGGTTGTTGCGTCAAAAACACTGGTGGCCTTGTGGTTCACAGCTTCGATATTCTCCATGGACGTTTTGGAGAAAAAGCTGATCTCGCCGGTCCTGGTGGCATAGCGCTCCTGGGCAAAAACGAGTGCCGGAAGCAAGGTCGTGAAAAGCAGAAAAGGACGAATGTTCATGATCATTGGTTTGGTATTCCTCAAGGGTTGTTCAAGTATCATTCCACAACTGCGCATCGCTGCAAGAGCACATCCAGGTTGTACCCTGCACAGAACCCCTTTATAGTAACGCGAATATCTTTTTCGCATGCCGGGGCTTGGTCCTGAGCGAACTCACAGACAATTCCTCCGATGGCATCGCCGGTTTCCAAGGTCACATTCACCGGTCCGTTCGGTTCAGCAGAGACCTCCCGTACCGTACCCGAAACCTGCACCACCTTGTCATTGTACATTTTCCCCGCTGCTACTTCATCGGCGGTGAAAGCGTTGAACAGCGCGGATGCTTCCACGGTCGCGTCGGCACGAGCCGAATCTGCTGTTGGGGGCTTTTGAGAGTAGAGGTACCAGCCGATCGTCGCAGTTAGAATAGCACCAACGCCAACTACAAGAAGTAGGGAGTTCCGTTTCATGGAGATCAGTTGTTCTGGGCTCCTGCATCAAGCCATTGCTCGATAAGATCAAGATCACAGCGTGAAAGTGTGCCTCCTTGAGGCATCCGCTTGGAAACGAGCACAGCATCACGGAACGTACCGTTATCCACCCGGAATTTCACTTGTTCATAGGTCACGATCTCACCGTTCTCACTGCCCTGTCCATGGCAAGCTGGTGCTTGGCAGTTGGCGCGTACGATAGGCAGGATCGTTTGTTCGAACCGTGAATTGGACAGGTCGCAATCCGGGCCATAGAGGGTCTCCTCATTGTCGTAGTAGCAGCCACTAGCGAACAGCACCGCAAAAGCAGCAACGATCGGCGAAAGGCGAAATTTGTCCATCAGTTGTTGGGGGCGCCGTTCTGGATCCAGGCTAAAACTTGATCGATGCGGCATTGGCTGAGCATGGGTCCACTTGGTGGCATTGCGGCGAAATTAGCATGGTGCTGGATAGATCCTGCTAACCTACCATCCATGGCTACCGTATTCAGCACACTCCATGATCCAAAGTTCAAACCACCCTGCGGGTTGCTACCACTATGGCAATTCAAGCAACGCTGTTGGATCAGCGGGTAGATCGTGTTGGTATAGGTAACAGCACTGGTATCACAACCGCTCTCGCAGGAGTTGTTCTGGGCTCCTTGTTGCAGCCATTGGCCGATAGTCGCGATCTGCTCAGGCGTAAGCGGGTTCATACTGTCGGGGGGCATGATCTTGTCGGGGTCCGTATCGTTGATCGTTTCCCACAAGTCTTCACTGATGATATCGCTGGTTATTACGGCGTTGAAGCTGGTGAGATCTATCTCGTCATTGTTATCCGTGGGTGCATTATGGCACCCGCTCATGGTGCAACTTTGAACAAAGATCGGCAACACTTCCTGAGCGAAATAGGCGGTGTTGGGGTCACAGGTATCCACGGGCTCAGGTTCCTGTCCAGATCCGTTGTTCGCACCAGTAGGACCCTCCTCGATCAACAGGGGCTCATGCCTGCACGCTGCTGATCCAAAAACAGCGAGCAGCGCGAATATGAAGCCGCGTACTACCGGGCGAATATTGAACATTGGTATCATCAGCTGTGTGTATCGAATACGAAGATGAACCGAGCGAACAGGGTTTATCAAGTGATATCCGACCAATCGGGAAAACCGATGGATGAAGCAGGTGAGAGCGGCTATTCCTTATTTCGCTTACCAACGGCACCGTGGATCCCACGCAACTGGGCAATGTGGGACGCAAGTACCAACGCGTCCAATCGATCATGATAGAACGCCGATCGATCAAGCAACAAAATGCGACCGATCAATTCCTTGGGATCGCTTGCCAACAATTGCTGTCGATCATTGATGCGTAGGATCTGCCAACTATCCATCATTCGAGAATTATGAATGGCCCGGTTCATATTGGAACTGTTCAGGATTCGGTCCCAAGCTCGATCCACAGGATACTGTCGGGCGCGATCTCTATTCACCAAAAGAAGGTCACTTGGACATGGGGTGTGCGATCCGAAACGACGAAGTCGCATACGAGAATGACGAATCGGGACATCTAACCGCCGGCCAACCACCGCTTGAACTCCGCAGAACGTTCGCTACTTACCACAGCATCTTCCCCGAAAGGTGGGACCATGATCACTTTAACACGGCTCTTGCTATAGGCCACCAACTCCTTGATGCTTTGGAAGTGGATGATCACCTGCCTGTTCAAACGGAAGAATTTCTCAGGATCCAGCTGTCTTTCCAATCGGTCCAGACTTTCATCCAACGGCAGATCCCGGCCCTCGAGCGTCCGCAGAAATGTGCTCTTCTCCATGGAATAGATGTAGGCGATATCCTTCGGTTCAACTACGCGGTAATGATCGCCGTAACGGATCAAGAAACGCTTTATCAAACTGATCGGACGATCATCATCGGCAACATTCTCGGCGGCCAAAGGAGCCAGTTCACGCACCGTCCCTATCGCCTTGATGTGGGACATGGTAGCGGTAAGATCCTCCAACTTCACGGGCTTCAGAAGGTAGTCGACCGCATGCACCTTGAACGCCTTCAAGGCGTACTCATCGAAGGCTGTAGTGAAGACCACCGGGCAGTCCACCACGGTCTGTTGGAATACCGCGAAACTGTCGCCATCGGTCAGGCGCACGTCGAAGAACGCCAGATCCGGAGCTGGGTTCGTTTTGAGCCATTCAACGGTATCCGCGACCGAGGTAGTGTTGGCGACAATGGTGGCAGATGGCTCTATCTCTGCCAACAACTTGGTCATTCTCTTCAAGGCTGCAACCTCGTCTTCTACGATCAGGATCTTCATGCTGTAGACGGTATGAGCGGGACTCTGGCTACAAAGTTGTCGCCTTCTTGCCCTATGAACGTTTCTCGTTGAGTGACCGCAGAGAATCGCTGACGAATGCTGCTCACACCGAAGCCCGTGCTTTTTACGGCTGTTGTGCGAGGCCGGTATAGGTTGCTCACGGTCAATTCATCACCGGTCGTGGAAATGCTTACCGTCAGCGGCTCTTCGTCCGTAGCTCGGTTATGTTTCAACGCATTCTCGACCAATAATTGAATAGTTAGCGGGGGCACCAAGGCATCGAGGGCACCATGTGCAACGTTCGTGCGCAGTACGATCCGATCACCAAAACGGCGTTGTTCCAGGAAGAAATAGGTGTCGACCAAGCGAAGTTCGTCCCGAAGAGGAATGAGTTCCTTGTCCCGCACTTGGAGTATCTCGCGGAAAAAATCGCTGAGCTGTTCGACATGCTTCACAGCCTTGCTTGGCGCTTCCTCAATGAGTTCGATCAGCGTATTGAAACTATTGAACAAGAAGTGCGGGTTCACCTGGCTGCGCAGAACTTCCATCTGGAAATGCACTTTCTCCTTTTCCATCCGCTCCTTCAACCTTAAGCGTGCATCACGAGCACGTACCAAGAGGATAACGATCGCTGCGATGGATCCGAGGGCCGCTAAAAATGCCCAAGGGGTTCGCCACCAAGGCCGGAGAACTGTGAACGCAAAGGAGGTCCATTGATCGTGGACTTTGCTCATCCCCGTTGATGCCGCCACCTCGAACCTGTATTCACCGGCAGGCAGATGTGTAAAGGAGATCTCATGGTCCCGTGTAAAATGCACAGTGGTATCCGATCCGATCAAGCGGTATGCGAACCGCAGGTCTTCAGGCGCCGCGTAATGGATCCCGGTGAAACGGATACTGAGGAAGTCACGGTCTGGTGGCAATTCCGCCCCGCCGGTCAATGCAAGTGCTTCACCACCTTGCCGAACGGAAAGGATCACCGCTGATGCATGTTCGGAAAGCCAGTGCCCAGCGGGATCGATCCTGATCAACCCTTGATCACTGGCCAACCACACGCTTCCATTCGCATCAACTGCCACGGTGTTCAACTCCGCTTTGGCACCCCGCAACCCGAACTCGTTCGTCAGGTCCAGGTTAAGCGAAGTGCTGTTGTTCCAGACCACCAAGCCCGCTTCACCCATCAACGCCAGGCCGGGGCCAAGTGGCACCATCGCGAACACATCGTTCATATTCGGCACATCCGCTGAGCGAAGGAGTGTGAGACCATCTGGATCAACCCTACAGATCCCGGTTTCCGGCCCACAGGCCCATGCCTGGCCTGCACTGTCAACGCACAAAGAATAGAAGGTGCGATGCTTGCCACCCGCTACCAGGAGTGATCGTGCCACACCTTTTTCATCGATCCGCACAACACCATTACCATCCGTAGCCACAAGAATGGATCCATCCGGCATGGGCAGGATGTCATAGGTGAATCCACCACCCGGAATAGGCAATTCGGAAAAACGGCCGGAGAGTTTGTCTTCCGAACAAGTCCAGAGAAAAACCCCGCCGATGGTAGCGAAGAGAACCGAATCGCCGCGTGAACGGATCGACAGCACGTTCTCATTGATCGAACCGAAGCCCTTATCGAGGTGGAGGAAGGAACCATCAGGTGCTATTCGAAAAACACCCTTGCCAAAGGTACCTGCCCAGAGTTGACCACGATGATCGGTATGCAGCGCCACCACCTGCGTTGTACTGTCGATGGGCAGCTGAACACGTTCCAGCCGTTGAACCTCCCTGAACGTTGTTGCGTGAGTGAACACACCATCGCGCGTAGCGAAGGTGATACGCCCGCTAGTGCCTTGGGCGAGCGCTGTAATGCGATGCATGTCAAAACCTTCATGCTGAGGAGTGACCACAACATCAGGATCAGCCCGACGAACGGTGGACGAACCATCGCACCACCAGACCGCACCATCCCGATCACGAAGTAGTCCTTTGATCGTGCTTTGCGCACCTTGGTCACTTGTAGTAGGCCGGTAATAAGCCAGACCAGAAGAGGCATCACACACCACTGTGCCTTTACCAGTGGTGCCGATCCATGATCGGTTAGGCGTGCTTACCAAATGCGTAACCGGCTCACCGATCCAATTGCTATCGAGTCGTTCAGCTTTTGACCTGATATGATCGGGATCGAACGTGAAAACACCACCGCGATCGGTACCAGCCCACAATCGCCCGCTCGCAGAAGTACAGATGGAGAGGACCAGATTGTCCGGTGCACCATCCTTTTCACCATACCGCACCTGCACCACACCATCCAGGTCAATGATCGAAATGCCCTGATCCGTTGCCAGGGCCATTCGATCCTTGTCCAGAACACATTGGGCATTCACGTGGTCATCGCTGAGGCCATGGATGGAATTCACATGGATCACCTTTCCATTACGCCACACCTGCGTTCCGCTACCATAGGTCCCGGCCCAAATACCGTTGCGAGGATCTACAACAAGTGAACGCACGGGATTGTCCCGGAATGTTGTGTCGGTCCAAAGTGTATCGCATCCCAAGCCGCTGCAACGCAGGATGACACCGCTGGCGAGCGCGGCTACCACATGATCCCCTGCTGAGCCGATCGCGGTCACAACATCGCCTTCGGTTCTCAGAATAGCGTCGGTCCGATCACCATCGGTTCGGAACAAACCACGATCGCTGCCTAGCCATAGAAGGCCCTGGAAGTCCTGGGTCAAGCAGGTCGCGTTAACCCCTTGCTGACCATCAAGCACTTCCATGGTCCGCACCAGTGGGTATTGGCCGAACAAATGGGCGCAGCAGAATACAAGAGCAGATCCTATCGAGGTCCGCAAAATCATTTTCCAGCAGTTTCGGAAAAGAGCAGATCCACTTTCACCTTCACGATGGAAGCCAGTTTTTGCTGCACCACCCGTGGTACACGGATCCCATGCTCTGCCAGTTGAACATCAAAAACACTTGTTACCCTTACACCTTCCTTGGTCACCACGATGGTGCAGTTGACAACGCGTTCCTGAACTACACCGTGCAAGGTGAAACGCCCTTTTGCTCGAACACTGAAGGTGGCCGGGGAGGCCAGGTCGCATGCTTCGATTATTCGACCTTCGAACAATGCGTTCGGAAAGTCTTTGGTCTCCACATAATTCTCGAAGAAGTGCTCCTGTTGAAGCGTGCTGTTGAACCCTTCGAAATTGCGCATGGGGATCTTCACCACAAAGTTGCGCGCCGAAATATCCAAGATGCCCGACACAACGGTATTGGTAGCGGTGATCCGTTCAAGCGGAGCCTCGCTTGAAAAGGTCACCTCCCCTTTCGCAACAGAAAAAAGGCGCGACTTCTGTGCGATAAGCGGGGAAGCGAAAGAGCCGCTGAACACAATACCAAAAAGGCAAAAGGAAATGGTCTTCATGCCAAGCGGCAAAGCACGGCGACGTTCGTCATCGTGATTTCATGAATATGCGAGATGTCGTTGTACCCTGACGACGATGAACCAGAACGTAAGTACCAGCCACAAGATCATGTGTGTCGATCAAGAGTACGTTCGAAGCACTCAAACCAGACCAGCGAATGCGCCCTAACCCATCAACCAGTTGCACCTGATCCTCTTTCAAAAGCCGCTCGACGAGCAAGGATCCACTCTGCACAAGAACGCTGGGATCCTCCGTTGACTGGTCAATGATCGATAGCGGTGTGGAAAGACAAGTCGTCTCGGCAACGAACCTGTCACTGGAGGCCAGCGAATCGAGCAGCGGTTCATAGGAGGAAACATCCCCAAGCAGATGATATCGTAACCACAGATCAGCGATATCCGTGACAACGGCGTGTTGTTGTTCCCTCGAAATGGTGAGGTCCGGACCGCAGGTAAGTTCACCGAACGAACACGTGAAGCTGTTATCCCCGAAATAGCAATGGCCTCCTCCTGTAATATTCACGAACGCCTTGCACGGTGAATTGATCGCGGCATAGATCGGACCTGCATGTTCCGGGATAGGCGTTACGCAATCTTCCGACGCAGCAAAGACGAGAGTAGGCACAAGAACGGCGCTAGCTGAAGCGATCGCGCTGGGATCGGTTTCGGCGGGAGCCAAGGCGATGAGTGCCTGTATGTCCCCATTGTTCGCTGCGCCCAAGAACGAGGCACCGCCGCCCATACTGTGTCCCAGCAGGGCTGCCTTTGGCAGAACATGTTGGTAGAAAGGAGATGCGGCATCGTCATTCGATGAGATAATGGTATTGGCCAAAAATGCGAGGTCACCTCCAAAATTCGCATGAACAGGGGCGAAACCGCCTTCCGTCGTGGGCAGAGCTACGATGTAACCCAACGGAACAAAATACTCCCACAGGTAGGTGTAGGCATCAACGGTCATCACGAAGCCATGGCCGATCACCAGGACAGGAAACGAACCATCCGTGACCGGCACATCAATACCCGCAGTATTGGCAGGATAGTGCAGTTCGCACGCAACATTCCGGTCACGGCCTGCATCATAGAAGGTGATGTTCGTTGAGCCGATTTCAAAGGGCTGGGCGCAAAGTGCCGAGGACAGCAGAAATGCGGCTTGAGCGAAAATATGCTTCATGCGTAGGGAACTCTAAGTTGTCCGTGAAGTTCGGTAAAATCGAAGTTCGCTTGCGAAAAAGGAAAGAAGGGGGCATCGACTTCGTCCAATGGAACCGGTTATTCCATTTGAACCTCGTTTGCTGTAGTAATCAGCTTGGCTATCGCGGGGCCGGTTGGCGAAGAGGGAAGGATTGCTCGAGGCGGGCTTTCCCGGAGGGGGGTGGCTTCAAGCAGCCCACACGCTCCGCGTGTTGGGCTTGTTGTTCACGATCGCTTCGGCAAGCAAGCTTGCTGCGCTCTCGTGAACAACAAGCCCCGCGTTCGCGGGCCTGCTTGGCGGAGAGGGAGGGATTCGAACCCCCGGTACCCTTGCGAGTACTTCTGTTTTCGAGACAGACCCATTCGACCACTCTGGCACCTCTCCAAGTGCTTGACATAACGAACTCCTTTTTCACAAAGGGCCGCGAAGATAGAAGCCTTGGGCAAGAGGAGATCCACATGCTGATCCATGAAACACAGCGTTACTTCGCAAGCCCTTTCCGCATGCGCGCCATGTCCTTGATCAGCTTATGTTCCATTGCCCTGGCCTGCAGTAGCGTGCAACCTTTGAGCACCGAATCGGCCGATGCCTATTGGCCGCCAACGGATGTCATTTACGAAGACCACATCTACAGCCCCACCGTGCGATCTGTGCAATTCTTCAAGAAA
>JANNYL010000041.1:0-4999 GCA_031410075.1 Flavobacteriales bacterium | reverse complement strand
AGATCTCTGCCGCCCACCGCGAAGTGGGGGCAGCGTATTTCGCGGAACGCCACCATTATTCGGGTGATTTCAGCATCGAGCGCCATGAGGGTTGGATCAAATACGTGACCGGGCGCTTTGGCGAATACCGTTCTGCTCGTGATCAGCGCCAATCGTATGTGAACGGTGGCAACAACTTCCCTGGCCCTTTTGTTACGGCCTATAACAATGGGGATCGGATCACCGTGCAGGAAGCGCTGATGATCAGCAATCAGAAGTGGGCACAGTAGTTCAATAAGGCGGTTATCTTTCGCGGGCCTGCCTACCCGAAAACCGGCAGTTCATACCTGCGCGATGAGTTCCCATTTCCGCTCCCTTCTTGCGTTTTCTTTGTTTTCGAGCCTCAACTCCGCGCACGCGCAGAGCGATAGCCTCGCTTTTCGGATACGCCCGACGTTCTCCGTTGGAACGGGAATGCTGGCATTCTATGGCGATATCGGGAACCGTAGTGAGGGCTATAGCCCGTTGGTGAACCGACTAGCCTATGAGTTCCGCGCCTCAACGCCGGTGAACAAATGGTTGGAAGTGGGTCTGTTCGCCCAGCATGGTCGCCTTGGCGCCAACGCGCGCGGCACCGTTCGTAACCTCAATTTCAAGAGTACGGTGACTACTGGAGGGCTGCAACTCACGTACAACTTCCATCAATTCCTTCGTCCTGAACATGTCGTTGAGCCGTACATCAGCGTTGGCTTCGAGAGTGTTGAGTTCCTGAGCAAGACCGATCTGTACGATAAGGATGGCATCGCGTACAACTATTGGAGCGACGGTACTATCCGGAGTCTGCCTGAGAACGCGTCCAATGCCGCAGATGCCGTTCAGCTTCAGCGCGACTACACCTACGAAAGCGATGTACGCGAATTGGATCTGGATGGCTTCGGGAAATACGAAGAACGCGCATGGGGTGTACCTGTGGGCGTTGGCGCGAAAATGAAGCTCGGCTGCGGCTTTGATATCCGTTTCGGCGCGACCATGCACTTCACTTTTTCAGACCTCTTGGATGGCGTTACCGATGCGAGCGTTGAGCAACGTGCTGGTGATCCCAAGAACGATCGATTCCTTTATACGGGTGTGAGTGTGAGTTACGCCTTGGACCTCGATAAGAAGGCCAGGATGAAGAAAGAGGAACTTGAACTCACACCGGAGCAAATGGATATGCTGGTGCTGAACACTGATGAGGATGCTGACGGCGTTACCGATTTCAAGGACGATTGCCCGCATACCCCACAGGGTGCAAAAGTGAATGAGCACGGGTGCCCCCTCGATGGCGATGGTGATGGTGTTCCTGATGGTGTGGATGAGGAACCTGCCAGTGCCAAAGGAGCTCCTGTTGACAGTAAGGGTGTGACCATCACCGATGAGAAATTCCTGAAGGACTGGCTTGCATACGCGGATAGTGGAAATGTCAATATTGTCTCCAGTCGCGTAGAATCCTTGGGTAAAAAAGAAAACGTATTCGTAAAGCCCAAGCGTATTTACACGGTGCGTGTCGGTAGCGAAGTTGAAGGTATCTCTGAGCAATTGATGCAACAATTGTTGAGTATCCCGGACATACGAACAGTGGAAAATGGTGACACCATCAGCTTTGTAGTGGGTGGTTATGAAGATCTGCCAGAAGCGATCCGCCGTCAACTCGCGTTGAACAAGGACGGCGTCGTGGGCAAGGTGGTAGGCCAGGATGGCGACCAGCTCGTGGACATCTCCGAGGAAGTTTCAGCCGCACAAGCTGGAATGGAGGGAGCTACAACAGGAGGCAATCATGCGGATAAGGGCAAAACGTTGGTACGTGTGCAGCTTGGCGCCTTCAAAAAGAAGCTCTCCAAGAACATCTTCAGCGGCATTGCTGATCTCGTTACGTTGAAGGGAGATGATGGCCTTACTCGCTATTATACCGGCGTGTACACGAACATCAATGAAGCGGCCACCCACAAGGTAAACATGTTGAGCAGGGGCTTTGGCGGTGCCTTCCTTGTGGCTTTCAGAAATGGCAAACGTGTTTCCTTGAAAGAAGCAGGAGCCAAACTCACGCGGCCCGAATCACTCAAGGACAAACCCGTTAGTGGCATCGACAAAGCTGATGTCCGATACAAGGTGCAGCTCGGTTCATTCGCAGGGAACGTTCCTAGTGACGTGATGGGCAAATTCATCGAGATCGGTGATGTGAGCAACGTCATCGGTGCAGAGGATACACGATACTACCACGGTACTTTCCGAACTCGCTCGGAAGCCGCCGCTGCGCTGAAGATGGTTCAGGAAAAAGGGATCACGGATGCGTTCATCGTGGGCGATCTGAAAGGTCGGATCATCACCGGAGAAGATGCCGATCAGTTGTTGGCACCGTAGTAACGCGATCGCTTTTTGTTGCTTCGCCTTGAGAAAGGGGAATGCGTAGATGACTTCTCTAGTTGTTCGCAGGATCAGTTGGGATAACCCAACGGCTCCCAGCGCTGTTGTCCTGGACGACAAGGAACCGCGAGTCCGAATTGATCACATCAGGCGGTAGTTCCCATCGGCCCAACTTGGTCCTGCCCTCTTCTTCGTATTGGGCACAGTTACCGAACCGATCCGTGGCGCGAACAGAAATTTCGCGTACGAAATCTCCGCGGAATACAAGAACCCAGTGGTCGCGATCCTCTTCAAGCACAGGGGCCGTTTCCGTGACCTCGTCATCGTCCTGCAAAACCTCATTGACGTTAGCTACGGGCGCAGAATTCAGTACAACACGATCAAGTATCGCGTGGCAAGGAAATGTACGATCCAGTGATGCGTGACCATCACTATATGGCCGTGGTGGATAGATGTGCGAAACGCTCCCATCACCGAAATCGAACCGAACTATTCCATGATCCAAGGACTTCATCGAGTCATCGGTTTTGGGAACGGAACTCACTTTCGGATCTCTTATCGCCGCCAAACTCTCCTGCCCCCCTTTGCTCTCGAGCTCGCGAGGGCGCGCATTGTTGTTGTTTTGAGCCTTTGACGTGAACACGATCAGCAGGGCCAATTGGGTAAGAATGATCTTCATGGCTTTGCTGGTGTCAAGTTGCTCCACGTTCCTACGTGTTCCGTAGCAAGTAGTTGCTTATCGTTGCAATAGGCCGCAGGATTTTCACGTTTCTGATGCGATCCCCTCTTTTTCCTTCCTCCACATAATTTCCCGCCCCACCATGTACCGTGCGTTCCGCAGGACGCGTGTGCTCGCTAGCACCCTGTCCTTGCCTGTTGTTCCAGCCTTCATCGGGACTTTCGGTCTCGCTCTTATCGCTTGCCAACCCAAGCACACCGATGTGAAGCCCGATGCTGCCTTCACGCCTTTCATTTCTGCGTTCACCGCAGGGCACATCCCCGCCCGAAGTGCGATCCTTGTTCGCATTTCCGATGGCCAATCCTACCGCGATAGCTCTGCAGAAGCGATCAACAAGCTTTTTGAATTTGATCCTTCGGTAGAAGGCACTGTGAGCTGGAGCGATCGGCAAACACTTGCCTTCCAGCCAGGGCAACCCCTGAAGCAGGATCAGGTTTACAGCGTCACCATGCGCTTGGGCCAACTGATCAATTTGCCGGCGAACCTTGGTGACTTCAAGTTCCAGGTAACCACGTTCGCTCAAGGTATCGATGTGAAAGTGGATGACATGCGGCCTGTTTCACCTGCCGACCTCACCTGGCAGCGTGTATACGCCGCTGTGTACACGAGCGATTTTGCAGATGGTGCTGAATTGGAGAAATGCGTGACCGCCGAGCAAAATGGGCGCACCTTGAGGTTGAACTGGGAGCATGAGCCGAACGGGAATTTCCATCGCGCCATGGCCGATAGTGTGCAGCGGGGAGAAGCGGCCAGTAGCGTGATGTTCCGCTGGAACAGTGAAGCTATCGGTGGCAAAGACAACGGTGAACTACCATGGACAGTGCCGGCCATAGGCGACCTGCAACTGATCGGCCATGAGACCTTCAGTGAAGGCGAGCAATACGCCTACCTGCTCTTCAGCGACCCGTTGGATCCCGCACAGAACCTTGAAGGACTAGCGGGGATCGCCGGAGTTGAGAGCGTTCGTTTGAGCGTTGACGGCAACAAACTTCTGATGTACCCAAGCACGCGATTGAGCGGAACCCAAAGCGCGTTCGTGGCGGCTGGCCTTATGAACATCAACCAGCGCAAGCTCGGAAAGGACATCACGATCGATGACCTGACGTTCGAGGAGGTCAAACCCAATGTTCGCATCAGCGGAAGTGGCACGATCCTGCCCAGCACCGACGGGTTGTTGTTCCCTTTCGAAGCTGTGAACTTGAACGCGGTGGATGTGCGCGTGGTGCGCATCTATGCGGATAATGTGCCGCAGTTCCTGCAGGTGAACGATCTGGCAGGCGAGCGAGAACTGGCCCGAGTAGGCCGCATCATTCTCAAGAAAAGCATCCCGTTGACGGGCAAGGAAAAATCCGTTCAAGGGAAATGGACGACCTACTTTCTCGATCTTGATGAGCTGATCAAGACCGAACCTGGGGCCATTTACAGGATCAGCCTTGGCTACCGACGTTCATACAGCACTTATCCCTGTCCGGATAGTGACAAGAACGCTATCGCGCTTACGGAAAATGACAATGACGAAGACCTCGATGACGGTCAATGGGACAACCCCGGCAGGGACTATTGGTACTACGATGAAGGCGAGGACTATGAATACGAGGAGGAGTACAACTATCAGGATCGTGAGCAACCCTGTTCGCCCAGTTACTTCCGGAACAAGCAAACCGTGGTCGAGCGGAATATCCTCGCGTCTGATATTGGCCTGATCGCCAAGCGCGGTAACGACGGATCCCTTCTGGTTGCGGCCAGCGACCTGCGCACAGCCGCACCCATGAGCGGTGTTAAGGTGGATGTACTCGATGCCCAACATAAGAGCATGGGTGCACCACTCACCGATGGCGAGGGGTTGATCACACTGCCAACCAACAAACGCCAGCCTTT
>JANNYL010000040.1:0-18867 GCA_031410075.1 Flavobacteriales bacterium | reverse complement strand
GCAGGTTTCATCTTGTTGGCGGGCTTGGTGATGCAGTTGAACTACACGACGAACGAAAGTGATCTCTTCGGTCGTCGCAATCACCTTCCAGCACTTCTCTTACCTCTATTATTGGCACTGTTCCCGGAGGGTATGGTGGCCGATCCTGCCATGTTGGGTGCACCTTTTGTCCTTTGGGCCGTCCGACGGTTGTGGGCGTCGCAGGGCGATCAACGCGTATTGGGGCCATTATTTGACGCAGGGCTCCTTATTGGGCTTGCTGCAATGTGCTACTTGCCGTATTTGTTCCTTGTAGTGGTTATCTGGTCTTCCATCAGTGTAATGAGACCTTTTCATTGGCGCGAATACTTGATGCCGTTGTTGGGAGCACTGGTCGTGCTTTCTATCGCGCGGTGCGTCATCTATTTGCTCGCCCCTTCGGCGTGGGACCCTGTTGGTTCATTAGTGATGCCTATCGCAGGTGGTGCTCTCCTGCCGTCTCCGCACTGGTTATGGCGTATTCTCCTGGTCCTGGTTTTTCTCGGATTTGTGGTGTCGGCTGTTCCGGCCTTTGCGGCAGGGTATTCACGTGGGGTAATGCGTGAGAAGAATACCCGTGCCTCATTGCTCGCCTTCAGTTTCGCCTTCGGTCTCCTTGGCGCGTTCGCTTGGTTTGCTCAAAGGCATCTCCCCTCCGTATTCGTTGGCGTACCGTTGGCCATATTTTTCAGCTACCCCCTTTTGGTGGCCAAGCGGATGACCCTGGCAGAAACGGGTGTGGTCGGTCTGCTCGCACTCGGACTTTGGGCACGGTGGGGGTGAGCGTTCTTCGTTGCCGCTGCTACTTTCGCGGACCAGAAACCAACTGCAGCCTCCCATGAAATTCGGTGTCGTCATTTTCCCCGGTAGCAATTGTGATGAGGATATGTGCTTTGTGCTGGAGCATGTTATGGGGCAGAAAGTGGAGCGGCTCTGGCACAAGGACCACGACCTGAAAGGTTCCGATATGGTCGTGCTTCCCGGTGGCTTCAGCTATGGCGATTATCTCCGCAGTGGAGCGATCGCGCGGTTCTCTCCGATCATGCAAGAAGTGGCGGCGCATGCCAAACGAGGTGGGCCAGTACTTGGCGTGTGCAACGGTTTTCAAGTTCTCTGTGAGGCAGGGTTGTTGCCAGGTGCTTTGCTGCACAACGAAGGCCAGCGGTTCATTTGCAAGAATGTCTTCATTCGTTCGCAAACGCGCAATTCACTCCTTACCAACGCAGTGAAGGATCATCCGCTTTCCATTCCCATCGCACATGGCGAAGGCCGCTATTTCACGGACGAGGCTTCAGCGAAAACCCTGAATGACAACGATCAAGTGCTCTTCCGGTATTGCGATGCTGAAGGCCGCTTGCGTGATGACGCCAACCCGAACGGCAGCCTCGAGAATATTGCCGGCGTGTGCAATGCCGGTCGAAATGTGTTCGGTATGATGCCCCATCCAGAGCGTGCTGCCGATGAACGATTGGGCAATACCGACGGCAAGGCACTCTTCACCTCTCTCTTGCAGGGAGTGATGGCGTAAGTGCTCCCAGCGTTAGGCCGCCCGGGATCAGCGTTGTGTGGTATCGGCCAACCGGAAAACAGCCTTTACAGTCTTCGTGGTGGCCGGGTCGATAATTAGCGATGTTGTTTTCGCGTCGGTTCCCAACCAACCCACGAATTCATAACCCTCATGGGCTTTGGCAAGCAGGTGCAGGTGAGTTCCTGCGAAGGCACTGAAGCCCTGCTCAAGTTCAGCCAGTGCCAAGCCTTCCAACATTACCTCGCCCGCGTTCTGCGGGGTAACACGCACACTGACTTGCCTTAGTGACTGGTGTGTTCGTTTTTCCAGTTGTTTCAAGAGGACGATAGGTCGTTGTGTGATGTGCTGACGCAGATCGGCCAAACTTTCTTCCGGGGAAGGGCGGCTCATCTCTTCATTCCAGCGGGCATGATCGGCAAGCATCAAGTCTTGGTGCTTTTCAAAAATGGAATCGGCCACATGCGCTGCGTTCCGCTCGGATAGAGAGGTAGCCAACCAGGCACACAACCGGGCCAACAACCGATCGCGCAGGTCTGCATTCGCGAGAAGTTGAGGAAGAAATGGTGAACAGGGTGCCGTTTCGGAACACATGCGTTCCACGGTTCCTTCGTCAGGCGGGGCCCAAAGATCCATGTCGAAGAGGATCCATCGCCAACGGCCTCCGCGTTCCGCCGCCCTCCAACAACGTGTGTTGAGGTCGTGGTCCGCGCGACCCGTCCATAGGTCGAAGCAGGCCAGGTCGATCAGACTTTCCACATCCATCAGCAAAGCCAGGCTGTCCGCTGAAGTGCCACGTTCCAGCGCCGATCGCATTCTGTTGTAGCTCTCGCGATCACCGTTCAACACCCGCGAGCCCGGGCCATCTATAAGGTCCACCTGTTCTGCTCCATCTATCGACCGCAGCCACTCCGAATTTTTTGGCGGCATTACCCGGTACAGCCCCTGATAATTCCCGTTGACATAGACGGGCAGTGCGTGACTGAGCTGAACGTCGACATGTGAGCTCGTGCTGGCGGTCGCTTCCATGAACACGTTGCGCAAGAATGCATGCGGCGTGGCATCGGCACGTAACATCACCTCCTTCCAATCGCCAACTCCGATCGTCCGCATTGGCTCCTCATCAGCGCACAGTTTGAAATTCTTTTTTGGTAGTCCGCGTGTTCCACTGCCAGATACCCCGATCAATGCTGTGTTTGCCCATGTGCTATCCGCCGAATGCCATTCGATCCGGGCCGCTCGCTGCCCTTTTTCTCCGCGTTGTGCGTAGTTAGCCTTGGACGAATTCGAGAGCAACCCGAGGCTATCGCTGAACAGATCGAGCGGGTCAGCGCTGATCGCGATATAAGGCTGCTTTTCCGCGGTGATCGTCAACACTGCGATCGGGGAAGGAATTCCATCGTTCGCAAATGCCCTGGCAGTAATGACCGTGCCTGAAGGGAAATGCTGTTTTCGGGAAAGCGATGGAGATCTTTCGTTCGGCAGCGAACCATCCAGTGTGAAACAAGTAGTGATGCCTTCACTCGTATCGCAAAGAAGTTCACCCTCCTGGAGTGATAATTCCGGCTTTTCCAACAACCGAAGTGCCCCATGCGCACTTTCGTTGGACCCTGCGATCGTAGGTTCCCCATAGTAACCAACAACTTGCCTTCCGTCCCCAATGCGACCAATGGACACACCCTTGGGCAGCGCCGGCCAAGTGAAAACCTCCCGAACCGTTCTGCGGTCTGCAGCTATCAATAGAAGACTTCCGCCGGAACGATCAAGGTGCAGCATCACGTGGTCGGAGCCCTTCTCAATGGCATCGTCGCACCAGAGAACACGATATCCATACGGCGGTATGCTCAGGGGACCGTCAATTCGATGTGATCCTCCCTGTGAAACAATGGTCCAACCCTGCAGCTCCAGAGACCGTCCAGTAGGATTGAACAGTTCGATCCGATCCGCCCCCGGGCCGCTGGGCAGCACCTCGTTGATCAGTGGTGTCTGGGCATTGGCCAGTATTACGAAACACCACAGCCATGTGAACAAGACGACCCGCATCGCCGCAAAATAGCGAGCAGGCGGCCTTGTACTTGACTACTTTCGCGCTTCCGTTATCGACAACAACCCCAACGCCGGGCTCCGGCTTCAACGTATGAGAAAACACATTTCATTCCTCGGCTTGGTTTTGACCGCTTCTTTGTCTCAAGCACAGGTGATCACCAATGTTGTTATCACCCCACAGAACCCGACCGCTTGCACATTGATCAATCTCAATGTTTTTGGTACGATACCTACTTCCGGGATGCTACTTGGATTCTCTCCAAGCGTGAATGGAACAGTAATTACCGTGAGTTTTTCGGGTTCTGGCGGAACAGGTGGCAGCACCCCGTTCAATCAACTTTTGGCGGGTTTGGGGCCGTTTGCGCCGGGGACGTATACTGTGATCGTACCGTTCACTTACAACGGCACCGTTACGAGTACTTGGACAGGCTCTTTCACTGTAGCGCCGGGTTTCAACCCTGATGCCGGCGAATATGGCGACACGCTCATTTGTAACGGGGGTGTACCGTTCCCTTTGATATCCGTGCTTAACGGAAACCCCGATGTAGGCGGTGATTGGTTCTACCCGAACAACACACCTGTGCCTAACGGAATGTTCATGCCGGGTATCGCCACCGAAGGATTCTATCTCTACTCGTTCGATGTAGAAGCACCCTGCATTGATGCCAGCCAACAGATCCTGATCCAGTTCATCCCGAACAATAGTCCGGGCACGAGTGGAACTGTGCAAGTGTGCGCCTCAGGTGGTGCGCCTGTAAACCTTTTCACGGTTCTTGGAGGCACTCCGTTGGTTGGGGGTACTTGGGCTTTCAACGGAGCGCCACACAGCAACATCTTTACTCCAGGAGTTGATGCTTGTGGCAACTATGTCTACACCGTTCCCGGGATCGCGCCATGTGGACCTGCATCTGCAACGGTTACTGTGCAGTGTGTTCAACCACCCAATGCTGGAACCAATGCGTCTCTTTCTGTAGAATCTTGCGATACCATACAGAACCTGAACACTACGCTTCAAGGTGAGCCCAATACTGGCATCTGGATAAGTCCGGACGGCTTCATTATCGGTGGTTTCAACGTGAATGTGAACATTGAGCTCAACGGCCCTGGAGCCTATGGATATGTTGTGACAGGGCAAGGTGGAATTTGCCCTGCTGATACAGCCTTTGTTGTTGTTGATACTGTGGCGTGCGTTGGCATAGCGGAACTCGATCAGAATGTTGCGCGTTTTCTGTTGTCACCCAATCCGGCCAGCGATCAAGTGACCATTGAGGTTGAATTGGTTGAACCCGGCGATGCACACGTTCTTGAGTTGCTGGACGTGAACGGCCAACTTGTTCGTAGCGAGCAAATGATCTTCGCAGGTACTCTGGCCCGCCGTGTGTTGGCCGTTGGTGATCTTGCGAAAGGTGTGTACATGGTGCGCCTTTCATCTCCACAAGGCCGTGCCGTGCGCCGGTTGATGCTGCGATAGAACGCGATCGATCCAACTCTTTCGAAGCCGCAGCCAACACTGCGGCTTCGTCTTTCTCGATCAATCCAATGCGTTGCGCGTTACCCAATAGCGGTAGGCGGCCATCAATTTGCGGGAATTGCTCAAGCGAGCAAGATCCCGGTGCCATTGTTTGGGTAGGAGCGCGCGGTTCGCTGCTGCCAATAGAATGAAGAGACGTTTGCGCGCGGTCATGGTTCAATGGTGTTGCAGTGCGCAAATCTCGTTCGCTCGTTCCATTTCGATCGTTGCATGCTGTACCCCAAGCGCGCTCAAGGTTTCGCGAACAGTTCGTTTGAGCGTCGCCTGCGCTTCTGGTTCAGCAACATCCGTGACGATATGCACCGTGAGAACCGTGTAGTGACCATCGAGGGTCCACGTATGCTGATCATGCGTGCTCAATACGTTTGGTAATGCGCGCAATGCTTGTGTGATGCGCTGCTCATCGATCCCGGATGGAAGGCGCTGCATGAGTATGCCAGTACCCTCCTTGAACACCTTCATCGCGTTCCACCCGATGAACAAAGCGATGCCCACGGACATCAACGGATCGATCCAGCGAACATGGCTGTAGAACATCGCCAGGCCACCGACCAGTATCACCGCCCAGCTCAATACATCTTCCAACAGGTGGAGGCGAGCTCCCTTTTCATTCATCGAATGCCCACCCCGAAGCGCGGCAATGGCCAGGAAATTCATCACCAGTCCGAAGGCAGCGATCGCCATAATGCCCGGAGCATATGGCTCAGCTGCCATGTTGATCCGTGAGATCGTGAAAACGAGCAGAGCTACCGAACCGATGCCAAGCACAATGCTTGCCAGCCAGCCACCGAGCATGCTGTAACGACCGTATCCGTATGAGTATCGATCGTCACGGCCTCGCACCGACACGCGTTGCAGGTACCACGCGGCACCCAGGATCAGGCAATCGCCTATATCGTGCAACGCGCCGCCCAGCACCGCTGAACTGTTCGTCCACCAAGCACCGCCGAGTTCTACGACCGTGAAAAGTCCGTTCAGCAGAAAAGCCGCGCGCAAGCGTTTCGATCCAACATGTTGGTGTTCGGCGAACCCATGGTGATGGTCATGATGCGCATGAGACATATGCCGAAAGTACAATTGCCCTGTACGCTGGTTCCGTTCACCAATGGACCGTTTCAGCCTACCACCACTCGGCCGGTCCGCTTCGCCAATGCCTTCTTCACCTCGTTCAATTGCTGTATCTCTTGAAGGGTGATCAGCACGTTCATCTCGTCGTCGGTCTTCAACGTTTCCTGCTTGTCACGGATCATCCGGTCTACTCGTCGCTCCAGTAGGATGTCCACTCCTTCCTCCACGGCATCACGCAGTTGTTCGTTCTCCCGCGTTACATGGATCTTGTGGCGTGCTTTCCAGTTCGGGCTCAACACATGTCTCTCAGTAAGCAGGTCGATGCTGAGGCCTCGCCAACCCTCGTCAACGTGGTTCGCATAGCGCACTCCCTCCACCGGCTCGCCCAAGTTGGTCTGGTGCCGGTAGTCGAGATAAATGGCTTGGAACAATGGCTCGTCCAAGCTGATATCGTCTACCGCCAAGCGCGAGAACATGAGTTCGGCCACGCTCATTTCTTCATCGTTCGCAGTGCCATCATCGGCTTGAATGGAAACGCTGATGCGCTCGTGCCCGTAGTTCAAGAGGATGCGCAACAGGTCGCGTTCCTGTGGCAATGTGCCCAGCACTTCCACATCGGGCTGGGGAGGTGCTACTTCTGGTGCGAGTACTTCCTCAAAAACGGGTGCATCGCCACCCAGCCGTTTGCGATAACCTCGGCGTAGCGATTTGTTCAACTCGCTCACGAGCGCCTGCTCGCTCAGCTGCATCATGCGCGCGCATTGTTGCACGTAGAGCGAACGCAGCACATGGTCCTGGATCAGCGCGAGACTTTCCACCATCTCGTGGATGGCAGCGGCTTTGCGCACGGGGTCGCCCTCCGTTTCGCGAACGAGCATGTCCGCTTTGAAAACCAGGAAGTCTTTCGCATTGGCCTCCAGAAAAGCCGTGATCTCGCTGCTGCTGCGCTTGCGGGCAAAGCTGTCCGGATCGTCGCCATCCGGGAACAACACCACCTTCACGCTAAGTCCTTCTGCAAGGATCAGGTCGATACCACGCAACGAGGCTTTGATGCCTGCCGGATCACCATCGTACAAAATGGTGACCGCGGTGCTGTAACGCTTGATCAACCGCACTTGGTCTTGCGTGAGCGATGTGCCACTGCTGGCCACCACGTTGGTAATGCCAGCCTGATGCAAACTGATCACATCCGTGTAACCTTCTACCAGACAGCAATTGTTCTTTTCCGCAATGGCTTTTCGTGCGTACGAGATGCCATAGAGCGAGCGGCTCTTCACGTACAGCACGCTCTCCGGGCTGTTGAAGTACTTCGGGAGTTTCTTGTCGCTCTTCAGCGTGCGCGCCCCGAAGCCGATGGGTTGGCCCGTAAGCCCGTGGATGGGGAACGTGATGCGGCCCTGGAAGAAATCCCATGGATCGCCATTGTCGCGAAGTTTGATCCACCCAGCTTTTTCAAGCAGCTCTTTCGCGAACCCATGCGTGATCGCTGCTTTCGCGAACGCATTTCCATTCTCTGGAACATAACCGAGTTGGAATTCCTTGATGGTATCGTCGCGGAACCCTCGCTCGCGGAAATAGCTGAGGCCGATGCGTTGGCCCTCATCCGTGTTCCACAATTGGTCGATACTCCAGGTCATGGCCCATTGTTGAACCACGCCCAAGCTTTCGCGTTCGCTCTGCTCTACCTGTTGTTCGGCCGTTTGCTCTTCTTCCTCCAGTTCAATGTTATACCGCTTGGCGAGCCATTTGATCGCTTCGGAAAAGGAGAGGTGCTCCTGTTTCTGCAAAAAGCTGATCGCATCGCCGCTTTCTCCACAACCGAAGCACTTGTAAATGCCGAGGTGCGGACTCACATTGAACGAGGGCGTCTTCTCGTTGTGGAACGGACAAAGCCCAAGGTATCGTGGCCCCTTGCGCTTGAGGTCGAGGAACTCACCGAGCACCTCTTCCACGCGCATCACGTCTTTTACTTGCTGTACCGAGCGAGGACTGATCACGGGCTGTTTCCGAAAAGGGCCGTGAATTTACCCCGTGGTCTGAGGGTGATCAACGATCGTTGATAACTGCCCCTGTCGAATCGTATTTCACTGTTCTCAGTAAGCCTCCGCCCAAGTCAAAAAAGGTCCATTCTCCAACAGGATGGTCATTTCTGCTTTCGCCGCTGTAGTACGGGTTGCCGTTCTCGTGGAAGACCGTGGTAAGACCGTGGTTCAACCCATGTTGATACTCACTTCGGCTTTTGACCTTGCCACTGGCGTGGTAGCTGGTCCATAGTCCTTCGCGTTGACCGTTGAGCATTTGGCCTTCCATCAGTAGAAGTCCACTTTGGCTCCTGTACACATGTGGGCCATCTTTCAACGAATCATTCACCATCGCACGCCGAGCAGAATCGGCTTTTTCTACAACGCGTGCGCTGTCAATGAAGGAACGTGCACGTTCGAGATCAGCGGGCTGCCCGCAGGAGAAGAGGATCAGTGCCGCGAATGCAGACGGCAATATGCAGCGCTGCGCTGTCAACCGCCAACTGCCAACGATCGGTTCACCAACTTCTGCGAATGGATCTTTCATCTGCGGTGATCCTACTTGGTTCGTTCTACCGTTAACTGTAGCAAGCCTTCGAGCGAGTGGCGCGCCTGGGTCTCGGGGAAGGAGTGCAACGCAGCCAACGCGCGATCGCGGTATTCATACATCCGCATGGTTGCATGTGCTATGCCTCCTGCCGCTTCCACTTTGGCGATCAACCGGGCTACAGCTTCGTTGTTCTCGTTGTCGTGCTTTACCGTGCGCACCATCCAGCGCCGTTCTTCGGCCGATACGTGCTGCAATGCGTAGATCAAGGGTAGCGTCAATTTCTTTTCCTTGATATCCAATCCTGTAGGTTTTCCGGTGTTCTTGCCTGCACCATAATCGAACAGATCGTCCTTGATCTGGAAGGCGATACCGGTGAGCTCGCCAAAGGTGCGCATGCGTTCCACCTCATCAGGTGATGCCCCACCAGCAGCGGCACCGCTGGCACAACAAGCGGCGATCAAACTGGCCGTTTTCTGGCGAATGATGTCGAAATAGATGTCTTCCTTGAAGTTCAACCCGCGTGCTTTTTCCAGTTGAAGGAGCTCGCCTTCGCTCATTTCACGCACCGCACGGCTCACAATTCGCAGGAGCTCGAATTGTCCTTTATCCACAGCCAGGAGCAGGCCACGGCTCAACAAATAGTCCCCAACGAGCACGGCGACCTTGTTCTTCCAGAGGGCGTTGATGCTGAAGAAGCCCCGACGCATGTAGGAGACATCCACCACATCATCATGCACCAACGTGGCTGTATGCAACAGTTCGATAAGTGAGGCCGCGGTATAGCCTGCATCCGTTACTGGCCCGAACTGCCGGGCGCTGAGCAACGTGAACATGGGCCGCATCTGTTTGCCCTTGCGTTGAACGATGTAGTGCATGATGCGGTCCAGCAAAGGTGCTTTGCTGCGCATGGCCTCACGGAAGCGCTGCTCGAATTCGCGCATTTCCGCAGCAATGGGACCCTGTATCTCTTCCAGCGTAAGCAACAAGCGCGAAACTACGGGAAGAGCGTTTGGCATATTGCATCAGCGTCTATGATGACGTAGACCGCTATCCGCATACATTCGCCAAGCATGTACCGCCTTCGCCCGCTCCTGTTCACCGCCGCTGCTTTTTCCTGTGCGATGCTTGTTGCGCAACCCGACAAGCCCAAGACCAAAGTGGTTCTTTACAAGGACCGCATCGCTGCCCAATGGGACACGGTGAACTGCGTGAAGAACGTGATCAAGGTGAACCCCTTGCTATTCTTCAGGGGCGAAATACCTGTCTATTTTGAACATGCTCTATCTCCCCGTTTGAGCTTGGAATTGGGTGTAGGTGTCACGTATCGCAACTTCCTCAATCTCACGATCGCAGGTGATAATGCCGATGCCGATGATTTCGGTGCGGGTACCAAGATCATTCCTCATCCCAGTTTCCACATAGGTGCTCGGTATTACTTGACAGACGATCTGGAACCCCAGGGACAGTACCTGCAAGTGGAATTGGCCTATTTGCGATACGGAAAAGACATCAGTGAGAAGGACAGCACGGGTTTGTTCAATGGGAAGTCAAATCGTGACGACCGTACATTCAATGATGTGCGTTTGTACTATGGTTACCAGAGCATCAGTGGGACCAGTAATTGGCTTTTTGATGTGTATGCCGGTGTAGCTATTCGCAGTCGTCACTTGGAGATCGTGAACGAGCAGCTGGATATCGCCGCGGGCAAGTGGAACTATACCACCGAGGTGAAGGACGACATTGTTCCGGCTTTTTTCCTGGGGGTGAAGGTGGGGTTGGGCTGGTAGACCTGCGGGTCTCGCACACTTCTCCATCGGCTCGGCACGTTATTGGGTAAGCAACACCGCCTTGTGGACGATCGTTCTGCGATGCCTCCAAGGCCGTTGTAACGCTCCGGTAATTTTCGTCCCATCTCTTCGGCCTCTCTTTCGGTTACGCCTTCACACATGCTTCGCCTGCTTCGACGTGTACTTCTTGTCTCTGCAGCCTTCGTTGTGCTCGGTCTTACCGTATTGGTGGTTCTGGCCTATGCCTACCAGGATGAGGTGCAGCAAAAGCTGGTAAGCGAATTGAACGCCCATTTGAAGGTGCCCGTGCACCAGAGCGGCATCGAACTCACGCTGATCAAGCGATTTCCGCAAGCCTCCCTCAGGCTCCAGAACGTGCTTGTGGAAGAATTACGGACAGATAGTGGCAAGGTCGATACGCTGCTTTTCGCAGAGGATCTGTATTTGGAGTTCAGCCTGCTCTCGCTGCTCTCCGGAGATTATACCGTGAGCGAGTTGTATGGCGAGAACGTGCGTCTTTGTCCAGGGTATGACAAGTTGGGAGCTGAGAATTGGGCTATTTGGAAGTCCGACAGCAGCGCGACCGGCGATACCGACCTCAAATTGAAGAAACTTGCCTTCAATGGCCTGAGGTCGCACTTTCACGATCACCGTTCCGGGTTGAACATTGAAGCAGAAAGCAACAAGCTCGCTGTGCGAGGACGCTTTCGCGATGAAGGGTCCGCACTTTCCATCGATGGGGATCTGGACCTGCACGAATGGCGCAATTCCCGTGGGGTGCAACTCAGTGATCGCCAAGCCGAGGTAAAATTGAAGCTGACCTTTGGTGGAGCCACAGGTGCTTTCCACATGGAAAAGGGAAGTGAGCTGCTTTTAGCGGATGGCTCCGGCAAGACCGGTGATGTTCCTATTGCGCTGACCATCTCGGTGCAACGCGGTGTTGCTGGAAAGGAATTCGACCTGCGGGCAAATGGCTTCAATATGGACCTTGCCGATCTGGTGGTACTTCTTCCCGAAGGCTTGCATGAACGGGTCCGGCACTATGACATCAGCGGAAGTGCGGACGTCGCCGTTCACTACGCAGGTCCGTTGGATGCGAATGGTCCCTCGCTTTCTGCCGGTATGAAACTTCGTGACGGCCGATTGAAGGAGACCACTAGTGGAACAATATTCAGGAACGTTGCCGGTGAATTGGCTGTGGAACTCACCCCGGATGGAACTGTACGCAAATTGCTCGTGAAGGGGCTGAATGCGAGCACTTCGACCGGCACTGTTGGCGGCACCATCGAGCTCGAAGGCCTGTTGAACGCCAAGCTGAAGGCCGATATCCGGGGCGATATCGCGATATCGGACCTCTTGCGGTTCGCTCGTGTGGACACGCTGGAAGAAGCGGAGGGTCGATTGGTCGCGGATGCGCATGTGATGGGCAAGCTCAGGGATGTTTCGGATGTGAAGGCCATCGACATCCGTTCATTATCCATTTCCGGAAAGGCGGAATTGCGTGCTGCAGCGCTCAAGATGAAAGGCGTTCGACACCGAATTACAGGACTCAATGCAACACTCGCCTTGAAAGGGAATGATGCAGTGGTGAGCGGCTTGCGGTGCGAGGTGCAGGGCAACCCGATCCAATTGAGCGGCACGTTGCGCAACTTGATGCCCTATTTGGCTTTCAATGATCAGCGTTTGGTGATAGACGCACAGGGCACCTCCTCGCACATAGATCTGGCGGCGTTGGTTTCCACGAACGAAGTGGACGATCAGCACAAGGCTGCTGACACGAAGGACTACACCGTGAAGTTTCCAGCGTTGATCGATCTTGATCTACGAACGAGTGTGGATGAACTCGTTTTCGAGGACTTCGTCGCGGAGAAGATCACGGGGAACATCACGCTGAAGGATCAGGTTCTGAGCGTTGCTCCGATCACCTTCCGATCCGCGCAAGGCATTGTTAGTGGATCGTTGCGATTGGATGGCCGGGTTGCGCAGACGTATCCCTTGGCGATCACAGCGGACGTGCAGGGTATGCGTATCGAGCAGCTCTTCCATGAGTTCCGCAACTTCGGCCAATCCTTCATTACGGACAAGCACTTGAAAGGGAAGGGCAATGTGCGCCTCACTTTGACCGCTGAGCTTACACCCGCGCTCTCACTTGACCAGAGCTCATTGCACTGCATCGCCGACCTGCACATCGATCAGGGTGAATTGAACGAGCACGCACCGATGATGGCATTGGCGGATTACTTGAAGACGAACAAACTGGTTTCACCTTTCGTGGATACGGATGAATTGAAGAAGCGGTTGACGCATGTGAAGTTCGCCTTGCTCGAGAACCAAGTGGAGATCAAGGACCGCACGGTCTTCGTTCCGGCCATGACGGTGAAGAGCAGTGCCATGGACATTGAAGTGAGTGCGGCGCAAACCTTCGATGGCGGCGTTGACGATCACCTCAACTTCCGGCTCGGCGATCTCTTCAAACTTGGAAACACTGGTGATGAGTGCGGGCCGGTTACGGATGATGGGACCGGGCTACGCATCTTCCTTCATATGTTCGGCACAACACAAGACCTTCAGTTCAAGAACGATGGTGCCATGGCCGCCGCCAGGCGCAAAGAGAAGATCAAGCAAGAGTCGGCCAACTTGAAGGGCTTATTGAGCGATATCTGGAAGGGCAAGGGCGGAATTACGGAGCCAGAGGCGCCAAATGCCGCATTGATCACCATTGAACCGGCCCTTACGGATAGTGTTGGAACCAAGCCTGAAGCCACAACGCGCAAAAAAGGACTGGGCCGCCTGTTGGAGAAAGTCGGGAAGAACGATGAGGAGCAGGAGGTAATCACTGTAGAATAAGCGACGCGTTCGCCATCTTCACCCGCTCTACCGTGGACCTCTACTCGAACAAACAACGTTGGAAGCTGGTATTGGCACTGGTGGCCTTGAGCATCGTTGGTGCCAGCCTTTGGTACAGCAGTGGAATTGTTGAACGGGTACGCACCGAGGAACGCAAGAAGGTGCAGTTATGGGCCGAGGCCGTTCGCAATCGGGCGCAGCTGGTGAATTATACCGACTCGCTTTTCAAGCGGTTGCGCGAAGAGGACCATAAAAAAATGGAGCTGTGGGCCGATGCTCAGACCCGCCTCACACAGGATGATGCGAACGACCTGAGTTTCTATTTGCGTGTCGTAAGCGACAACACCACCGTGCCGGTGATCATAACCGACGAGCACGGGGATATGAAGTTCGCTCGCAATCTGGACAAAGGCGTAGAAGAGGATCCAGCGAAGCTTCGAAAAGTGCTTGCACGCATGAAGAAGCTGCATGGCCCGATCGAGATCACCATCGGGAAGGATCTGAAGCAGTATCTGTACTATATGGATTCCCGTGTGGTAGCGGAGTTGGAAACGGTGATGGACACCATCATCCAGAGTTTCATCAGCGAGACGGTCATGAGCTCTGCAACCGTACCCGTGATCTTCACGGATAGCACACGCTCCCATGTGATCGAGCACAACAACATTGATACAGGTGTGATCGCGAACGCGGATGCACTGAGGGCGCGTATCGCGGAAATGGCGAAAGCCAACACACCCATTGAATTCACCCTCGCCGGGCTTGGCCGCAGCTACATCTTCTACGATGAGAGCGCCACGGTAAAGCAGTTGCGGTACTACCCCTATGTGATGTTCGGCATCATCGGGTTGTTCCTGCTGGTCAGCTATGCGTTGTTCAGCCTGTTCCGCAATGCCGAGCAGAACCAGGTGTGGGTGGGCATGGCGAAGGAGACCGCCCACCAATTGGGCACACCCCTCAGCTCGCTGATGGCTTGGATGGAACTACTCAAGAGCAGCGGTACCGATCCCTCGGCGGTAACCGAAATGAAGAAGGATGTGGACCGGTTGGAAGTGATCACCGAGCGTTTCAGTAAGATCGGATCGGCCCCGGACCTCGTTCCGGAAAAGCTGTACCACACCTTGCGCGCTACTGTGCTTTACCTGCGGCCACGACTTCCCGCACGTTCGAGGATCGACGTGATCGCGCCGCAAAATGTGGATCTCGAAGTGCCGCTGAACAGAGCGCTCTTCAGCTGGGTTTTGGAGAATTTGATCCGCAATGCGGTGGACGCCATGGAGGGTGAAGGATCCATCACCATCGATATTGTTCCCGAAGGCGAGCAAACACACATCGACATTTCCGACACTGGAAAGGGAATGCCTCCTGCGCAATTCCGGCGCGTGTTCGAACCGGGCTTCACCACCAAGAAACGGGGTTGGGGCCTGGGACTTTCACTGAGCAAGCGCATCATTGAGCAGTATCACGGTGGCAGGATATTCGTGAAGAAGAGCGCACCGGGGAAGGGGACTGCGTTCAGGATATCGCTCAAAACGCTATGAGTTGAAGAGTTGGCGGTTGTGATCGCGTTCTGCCAACTCTCCAACAATTCAACTCTCAAATGCCCGGCCTCTATTTCCACATCCCTTTTTGCAAGCAGGCCTGCACGTATTGCGACTTCCACTTCAGTACGGACACCAAAAGGCGTAAGGAGGTTGTCGATGCCATGCATATTGAACTCCAGCGTCGAGCTGCTGAACTCGGCAACAAGGGCTTGGGTTCGATCTATTTCGGGGGCGGCACCCCAAGCATGCTCTCTGCTGAGCAATTGAGGGGTTTCTTGGATGAGGTCCGCAGTCTTTCAGCGATCTCACCAGCAGCGGAGATCACCATCGAGGCAAATCCGGACGATATCACCGAAGAAGTGCTTGCTCAATGGAAGGGCATCGGGATCACACGCGTGAGCCTGGGTACACAGAGTTTCCGCGATGATCGTTTGAAGTGGATGGGGCGAGCGCACGATGCACAACAAGCGCTGCGGAGCATCGACCTGATCTCGAAAGCGGGTTTTGATTCATGGACGATAGACCTCATCTATGGCCTGCCGGAAATGACGATCGCTGAATGGGATGAGCAACTGACGATCGCATTGGATCACGGTATGCCGCATCTTTCCGCGTACTGCCTCACCGTTGAAGCGCGCACAGCTTTGCACCACCAAGTGAAGAAGGGACTGGTGCGACCGGCGAATGATGAAGCACAAGCCGAACAGTTCGACCGGTTGATCGCCCGCATGGAACTGGCAGGATTGATCCAATACGAGATCAGCAACTTCGGCAAGGACGGCCATTTCGCGGCGCACAATAGCAATTACTGGAAGGGTGTTCCCTACATCGGCATTGGGCCCAGTGCGCATTCGTTCGATGGTGTCGTGCGCCGTTGGAACGTTTCGAACAACGCCCGATACGTCACTGCGATCGAGAAGAATGAACGCTATTGGGAGGAAGAGGTCCTCACCCATGCACAGCGGGTGAACGAACGCTTGATGACCGGACTGCGCACCATCTGGGGCGTTGACCTGGGTGCACTGGGTGATGATGTCCTGGGTCGTGAGGCAAGCACGGTCAAAAAGTACATCGACAGTGGCGACCTGTTGGTCCAAGCCGATCGCCTATTGCTCACGGCCAAGGGCAGGCGCTTTGCTGATCGTATAGCTTCGGACCTGTTCTTGAGCCCGAAAAAAACGAACTGAATTCGAATAGGATGAACGTAGCCGCATACAGGATCCAGAGGTCCGCGTTCAACCGATCCTTCCAGGTGATCTTCGTGGTTCGGGTCGATAAAATGGCAACCACCCCTAACCCCTCCTTGTCGGCGCGGCGCGAGGGCGCACGCGCAGGAGGGGAAAACGCATCGTCATGATCGCGGAGATCACGCATCACGGTAAGCGCTTTCGCATCTCGCTCGATGATCCTATCGATCTGAGCTTGCCGCTTGTTGAGAACGCTTCTGGCCCGCGGGCATGGCATGTTGATCCTGTTCGCATGGAGCCTGTGCGCAGTGGTGATCAGGTGTACACCATAGCCGCAGGCGCTCCGGTCAACTTCCGCAACATCGCGTTCAACCCGCATGGGCACGGCACGCATACGGAAAGCGTTGGGCACATTACCCCGGAGATCCTACCGGTCGGCAATTTGCTGCAGCGGTACTTTTTTGTCGCCCAATTGACCAGCATCCGTCCGCTAGAGCGCCGACATACGGACGGGCGAACTGATCTGGTGATCACCTTGAACCATTTCCGTGAGGCTATTGGCGAGCAAGTCCCAGAAGCGCTCGTTCTGCGCACATTGCCGAACGAGACAAGCAAATGCACGCGCGTGTGGACCGGCACCAACCCGCCCTACATCGAAGCACAAGCCTGCACCTGGTTGCGAAGTATCGGTGTGAAGCATCTGCTACTTGACCTGCCCAGTGTGGACCGCGAGAACGATGAAGGCCACCTCGCCGCGCACCATGCTTTTTGGGACTTCCCGAAGACGTTGGATACGCAACGCACCATCACCGAAATGATCTTTGTGCCGGACAGTGTTCGCGATGGTACGTTCCTGCTTGAATTGCAACTGCCGAATTTCAGCAACGATGCGGCGCCAAGCCGCCCCGTCCTCTACGCAATGCTGCCATGACCCTTGCCGATCTGCAAGCGTATTGCGCAACCAAAAGTGGAGTTAGCTGGGATACACCCTTTGGCCCGGATGTTCTGGTTTTCCGTGTGGCCGGAAAGATCTTCGCACTGGCGCCTATCGATGCATTCGTCTCTGTGAACCTGAAATGCGATCCCGAAAAGGCCATCGACTTGCGAGAGCGGTATGACGGGATAAAACCGGGCTACCACATGAACAAGCAGCATTGGAACACGGTGGATGTCACCGGCACTGTGCCGCACAGGCTGATCCTGGAATTGGTGGATCACAGCTACGACCTGATACGCGCCTCCCTGCCGAAGAAATTGAGGGATACGCTTTGAGCGGATCGGCCTATCCGGCCATCAATTACTTCATGATCCGCTCGCCTTCCTTCAGGGCAGGCTGGTTCTTGTTCGCCAATTGCCCGCAGGCCGCATCGATATCCCGTCCACGACTGCGGCGGATACGCGAGAGCACACCCTTGTTCTCGAGGTAGCGTTGGAACAGCTCCGCCTTCGCTGAAGAGGTCCCTTGGAACTGCCCATCGTCCGTGGTGTTGTACTCTATCAGGTTCACCTTTGCATGGACGAAACTGCAATAGCGCACCAGTTCTTGCGCGTCTTCCAATGAGTCGTTGAAATCGCGGAACAGGATGTACTCGAACGTGACTGTTTTGCGCGTTTTGCGGGCGTAATAGCGCAGTGCATCCAAAAGTTCAGCGAGCGTGTTCTGTTCGTTGATCGGCATAATGCTGCCCCGCTTCTCGTCGTTGGCAGCGTGCAGGCTCAATGCTAGATTGAAGCGTGCATCGTCATCGGCCAGCTTGCGGATCATTTTGGCGATGCCCGCTGTACTTACCGTGATCCTGCGCGGACTCATGCCCAGGCCGTCCTCTGCACTGATGCGTTCTGCGCTGCGAAGTGTGTTGGCATAGTTGAGCAATGGCTCGCCCATGCCCATGTACACGATGTTGCTGAGCGGTTGCTGATGGTTGTCCTGGGCCAGTTTCGCCAAAGCAACCACTTGGTCCACGATCTCGCCCGCATCCAAATTCCGCACGCGTTTCAACTTGCCTGTTGCGCAGAACGAACAGGTGAGCGAGCAACCGATCTGTGAACTGATGCAGGCCGTCATCCGCGTGGGCGTGGGGATCAGAACACCCTCCACGATATGCCCATCCCATGTGCGGAATGCGCATTTGATGGTGCCGTCGTTGCTTTTCTGCTGCTCGGCCAGCACCAAGGGCCGCAGTACGGCATGTTCAGCCAACTTCTGGCGCAGATCCTTGCTCAAGTTGCTCATCGCGGCGATGCTCGGCGCGTGCTTCTTCCACAGCCATTCCCATACCTGGGTGGCGCGGTAGGGCTTTTCGCCAAAGCTGGCAACGAGTTTATCGACCTCTTCTTTGGAGAGTTCGCGGAGGTCGGGGAGTTCGGTGGGCATGGGGCAAAGGTCGGTCAGACGTACGGTTCTTCAGGAATGACCAGCAGAGGTTGCGTTATTCTGTAACGTTGGCGCGACGGAGATAGTCGAGCATCACATTGATCTTATTTGGAACCGGCTCACGCTCGAATGCGGAAAGTAGCACGGGATGCTCTGCCAGTAGGATCCTCATACGCCCAACCGATAATGGATAGACTTTTCCATTTCTAGTGTTCAGTACGTAGTGGATCTTGTCTTTTACTTGGGCTTTGACATCGGCGTTCTTCAGGGCACCCATTATACCGCCGAACTGCTGCGTTATGTACGAGATCTCCTCGTGTTGCGTGTCACTCACGAATGGTGGTCCCTTGAAATAACAAAAGCGTCCTT
>JANNYL010000039.1:0-2177 GCA_031410075.1 Flavobacteriales bacterium | reverse complement strand
CGGGCTTCCGCCAGAGCTGGTTCTACACGACGAGCAGCCTGTTCCAAGGCCATGATCTCCGTGCCGCGCTGTGCATCGAGACCTTGCAGCACAGAAGCCGCTTGTGCCTCGTTCATCCGGGCATTGGCAACGTTGCGATCGCTGGCTTTTCGCAGCGAATCCGATCGCAATTGTATGCGCACGGCTTGGTCAGTGAGTTGACTGGCTTGGGCCATTTGTGCTCCACTGAGCGGAACACCACCAGCATCGGTATTCGCCAGTATCTCTTTGCTCTGCTGCAGAAGGGCATCCGCCAATCGCTTGGCCCCCTCCGCTTGTTCCAAGGTCCGTGCTGCTTCTTCCCGTTGCTCCAATGCCTTGGCTTTCGCCTCGAAATAGCGGCTATGGTCATCCTCGTTCAACACAAGTGCCTGTTCTTGGTCGTTCAGGTAATAGAACTTCAACAAGCGCTGATTGAACGCACTCGTTTCAACAGCCTTCGCGCTTTTTTGCGCGAATTCGTCCGAACGCTTTTCTGCTTGGATCGAGGCCAAGTGCAACGAATCGGAAAGTGAACGTAACCGATAAGCTTCGCGTTCCAATCGCTCGCGATCGCTCCGGTTGGCCGTTGTTGCGCTGTCGGTTTTTTCATTGGCCAGATCGCTCATCAACACGGATCGCTTTTCGAGTTCCACAGCTTCTTGCGCGGAACGCATTGCTACCGTCTTGAACATCCCCGGGTCTTCTGCCGTCATTGCAGTAACGGACTTGCCCGTTGTGTCCGCAGCCAACAGATCCTTGTATCGAGCAACCGAGGAGAGACCTGTTGGTTCTTTGATGGTCGAACTTCCTGACCCATCCGCTCCATTGTTGCCATCAACAAGTGGCTTGCTCGCCACCGCATCCAATGGTGATGCTGTCTCGGCACCACCGAACATCTTCCGCTCGACGATCTCGTAAGCCAGTTGTTCGCCACGCTGGAAGTCCTCCTTCAATATGTAATTGCGTACTGTGAGGGAACGATCCATATCACGCAAGGCCCCCAACTCCTGAGCGTAAGCAGAACGATAGAGGCTATCACGGAGAACAATATCCTCCGTACGCTCGGCTTTCTTGCGCTTTTGACCCGCTTGATCCATTTGGTCCTTCGCATTCCGTTCCATTTCAGCCGCCAGTTGGTTCATGGGCTCGCTCGCCCCCAAACCCAATTTGGCCACTGCTGTGTTCAGCACTTTCACACTATCCTGAGCCGTTTTGAATTCGGCGCGTGTATAGAACCCCATGCTCTGCCCGATCTCCGTACGCAGGATCATGTGGTCGTCGATGAGCCGATCAGTGCGCAGACGCTGTTTGTCGCGCGCTTTGCCTGCCGGCATGCTCTCGATCACGGTCTCCAATGAATCGATACGGTCCTCGAGATCCGCCACCGCATCGTTCCGCTCGTTCAGTTCTTTCAACTCTGCCACCGCTTCAACAGACCGCAGATCCAACGGACTGTTGTATACCTGCTCAGGATCCTGCACAACCGTGATGTAATCATCGTTGTGCGGTGTTGAACTGGTACTTCGAACATTGCTTTCCCCGGAGCGTTTTTCACTTCCTTGGGCGAGCGCTGCATCTTCCAACAAGCGCGATTCCTGCGCTGCGTATTGTTGGTGGCCTTCAGCCAGAACCCGCTCGGCTTCCTGCACGTGGGCTTCCTTCAGCACGCGCAACCGATCCGACCTGCCCAACACCGTTGAAGCTTCTTCCGGGTGTTTCTCGAGGTAGGCCAGTTGTCTGGAATTCTCCGCATCGATACTGTCCACCAACATGAGCTCGAGACCGTGCAGGCTGGTCCCACGTTCTTGCGGATCGTCGATAGTATTGGTGATCTTCTGCTTGTCTTTGGCGTAATCCGTGAAGATGCCGGCGAGCAGATCACGATCGTTCACGGCCGGAGCGAATTCGAGCGGCGGCACAGCAGCGCTCAAGCTGTCCGATAGCCGTTGTGCTTCTTCAGGTGATCCGGCAACAAGAGCATTATCCATGACGTTCGAACGCTCCGTTCCGGTTCGTGGATCCTTGGTGGCGTTCAACTCAGACCCTTGGGTTGCGACTTCGGTCAGTGGCTCGGTAATGGTGCTTGGTGCAGGGGTAACGACAGTCTCGGGAATGGACCTCGGGGTCTGATCACTTCCGGCTGATCCTTTCGTGGA
>JANNYL010000038.1:0-5856 GCA_031410075.1 Flavobacteriales bacterium | reverse complement strand
CTCCAGCAGATGGGTGGCGAATGAGTGGCGTAGGGTATGCACGGTGGCCAGCGTGGCGATGCCCGCTTTGTCCTTTGCACGATGGAAGACTTGTTGAACGCTGCGCGGGGAATAGGGGCCACCATCAGCCCCTTCGAACAGATGCTCCTTCGGGGCATACTCGGCCAGGTAGTGTTGCAGGGGTGCCATCACTTTGGCGCTTAGAAGGGTGACCCGGTCCTTGTTGCCTTTGCCGCTGCGCACGATCAGCTGGTTACGGTCCGCGGCCACATCCTGCAAGCGCAGGTTGATGAGTTCGCTCAGGCGCAACCCGGCGGAGTAGATGAGCATAAGGATGCACCGGTGCTTCAGATTGTCAACCGCTCGCAGCAGTGCGCCCACCTCCTCTTCGCTGAGCACGGTGGGCAGCTTTCGCTCCTTGCGGGGCCGCTCGATGAAGGTGACACGGTGCGCATCGCCCACCACGTTCATATAATAGTACCGCACGGCGTTCACCACCTGGTTCAGGTAGCTGTTACTCGCGTTCCCGGCGGCCAGGTGATGCTGATAGGCCTCGATGTCATCCGTCCAGATGTCGTTCGGGTGCTTCTGCGGGAAGTGCAGGAACAGTTGCTTGGTAGCGTTTAGGTAGGTTTTGATACTGTTCGGGCTGTAGCGTGCTATTTCCAATTTGCGCTGCATTGCTTGGAGCGCCTCCAATTGTGAAGGACTCGGATCCAGCTTTGGCGCTGGTGTGCGTGTTGGCGGTAGAATGGCTTCATTGGGCACAGGACCTTGGCTCGTTTTGCTCGTGTTGGCACCCTTGGCGAACAAGGAACTTCCATCCACCCATGCATGCCCTTTGAACTTGGCATAAACGGCCTTCAGGCTGGCGCTACCATCGGCCACATGCCAGCATTTATGGGTCTGGCTCCACTTTGCACCCACCTGTTTGGCAAGCTTGATCAGCTCTGCATCGTATGGGAAACGAAGGGCTATCCGTTTCACCTTTTCATGGTAGACCGCTTCCAATTTGATGGTTGTCAGCGTGCCGGTTTTTTCGTCGATCATGTCGGCAAAAGGTAGATATCCTGGATCCGATACCAAAACAAAGCGCCGTGGTCCATGACCACGGCGCTTTGAAAACAGGATAACCGATCTGGCTGTCTATTCCGCCTTCTTCATGCCATCTTCGATCATCTTGTAGAACTCATCGATCTTGGGCAGGATCACAATGCGTGTACGGCGGTTTGCGGCCCGGTGCTCGGGTGTGTCGTTCAGTTCCAGTGGTACGAATTGGCTCCGTCCGCCGGCCGTTACGCGCGAAGGGGCCACGCCCAGTTCTGTGGTGAACAATCGCGTAATGGCTGTGGCACGCAAAGCGCTCAGGTCCCAGTTGTCTTTCACACAATCCTTCACGATGGGCACATCGTCCGTGTGGCCTTCTACCAATACTTCCATTTCGGGTTTGCTGTTCACCACGGTAGCCACTTTGGCCAGTACGGCCTTCGCGTTGGGGCCGATCTCCGTGCTGCCGCTCTTGAAGAGCATTTTGTCGCTGAGGGAGATGAAGACCACGCTCTTTTCAACGTTCACGGTAACGTCCGTATCGTTCAGGTTACCGAGGGAGCTTTTCAGGCTCACCACCAGCGCCAGCGTTACTGAATCCTTCTTGGTAAGGGCATCCTGCATGCGGCGGATCTGCAGGTCCTTTTCACGGATGTTCTCCAGCGATTTTTCCAGGTTGGCCGATTCCTGGGCCGAAAGTGTTGCCATGTTGCCCACGTTGTTGGCAAGGGCGGCATTGGTGTTGTTCAGTTCGCGGATCTGGTCTTTCAGGTGCGCATTTTCAGCGTCCAAGGCGGACAAACGGGCTTCTGCACCGGCTTTGTCTTCGCGGCATTTGTTCACCACCAACTGGCAATCGCTGAGATCTTTGGCGAAGCCCTCTTTGGCGCTCTTTTCGGCGACGTAGATCTTCTTGGAAACGCAGGAAGTTAGAACCAGCGTGGCGCAGAGCGTGAATAGTATCGGTCGGATCATGGGCGAATGGGTTGTGTGGTTGGCCAAGATAGGAGAGATCGCAAGCCGCGCGTTCGTATGGATGAAGTTGTTCCAGCGGGCCAGCAGCGCATCGTTGGATCAGCGCGGTTGTGGCCCATGCTTTTGCATGGGGTTGCAGAACTGCCCAAACGTCTTTCTCAATCCTTTCCCACGCGCGCTTTCAACTCAACGAGCAAGCTGCCCAACATGGCACCTTTGTACTCGTCGGTGTTCTTCGCAATGGCAGCACTGATCTCTTTGATGCCCCGGAGCACGGCCTTCTCGCTCAATACCTCCTGATTTTCCAGCACGGTAAGGCATTCGAAGATCTCTTCAGCACTGCCTTCAACAGCGCATGCGATCAACTTGTCGGTATAGGGTGAGGCGTCCAATCCAGCGTTCCAAAAGGTGGCGATCACACTTTTGCGAACACTTCGCAAGGCTGGTTCGTCCAACGCTCGGGCAAGTTCGGCAGGTGCATCGGAAACCTTCACTTCGAAAAGCAGTGAAAGGATCTTTTGCTGTCGCGCGCGGTCGTTGGTCTTGGCCAGTGCATGCAGCAGCGGATAGATCGCTCGTGCATCGCCGCGTTCTTGAACATACGCGAGAGCACCAAGCACTTTCGCGTCATCGTCGCTGAGCAAGGCAGCAAAGGCCTGATCGAGCAGTGGTTTCGAATTCTCTGACATGCGGCGCGAAAATAGTGGCTTGTGGGCCTGTGCCCATCCTGCGCAGCGACCGAACTACCGCCTGGCTTCCTCTAAAAACTCATGAAATTCTTCCGGCCCGGGGAGCGCCTGAACTTGTAGCTCACTTCGAAGGCCAGGTAGCTGAAGTTGTCGGGAAGCCCTGGATTGCCTCTCGCGCTTGTGCCGCCTGTAGCGGTTCCGTTCGTGCCGTAACCTGTAGGGTCACTGATGTATCGAGCGAGGAATTGCTGCGTACTGTCCGCATAAACACCTCCGAGCTCGTCGTACGTGGCGTAATGCTCGCTCACGTTGTCCAGCATGTCGGTAAGGAACATGTAGTAACTGAATTCAGCGCCAATGCTCAACTTTCGGGTTATCATGTAGCGCACACCCAATCCCATGGGAATACCCACATGCCACGGGGATTGCCGCTGTACAATGGACCTGTTGCGTCCTTTTCCGCGCCCCTCGGTCACCCAGCTGTAGAGATCCGTTTCGTACTTCCCATCCTGCTCAACTTCTTGGGCTCCTGGTGTGCCACGCGGTGCATCACGGATGCTACCATCGTCCCAGAAATAGTACTTGTTGTCCGGGCTTATGTCGCCCCTGAAAAGATCCGCTTTTGGTCTGCCGTGATAAATACCAGCGCCCAAGTAGAAGAACATGAAAAAACGCTGCTTGAACAAGGGGGTGAACGGTTCTCTATAGGCGTTCAGCACCAAGTGTGCACTGGCTCCAACAAGGTCTGTTCTGAAATTCAAACCACGATTCCAATTATGCAGCTGAGGGCCTTTCAAACCGTTCGTTGGCGCTGATTCATTGTACCCGATGCGGAACCAACTGATCCGACCTTCCATGGTTACCGCACGAGTGACGTAGCGCTTCGGGTTGTTGAAGAAGTCACGAAAGGTCAAGCTCATGGCCGGACGCGTACTGTTCCACTGGACCTGGCTATCCCAATTTCCCAAGTCCCCGTAGTACTGTGTAACGCCGGCCGAAACCCCGATCTCCAAGTTGCGCTGTGCGGATGCTCCAGCAGTAACCGAGATCAAGACGGTAAAAAGGAGTAGACGTACTAGCATGCGTTGCCGGAAAAGTTGAACCAAGATACGCGCGGCAGACGTTGATCGGACCAATAGGTTGCCGCCTCAGGATCTTTCGCCGAAAATGGCGGTCCCGATCCGCACCATCGTGCTGCCTTGAGCTACCGCTAGATCCGCATCACCGGTCATGCCCATACTGAGTTCATTGAACTGGTCCGCAGGGTAGGGCCCATGGTCCCTGATCTCCCGGAATAGTGCGGCCAATCCAGCGAATTCAGTTGAGACCAAAGTTCGGTCTTCGGTGTTCGTTGCCATGCCCATGAGACCGCGGACGCGCACGTTCGGCCAGCGGAGGGAGATGCCGGGTTGTTGAAAAAATGTTCGTATTTCTTCCGATGAGAATCCATGTTTGGACTCCTCCTTGGCAATGTGGATCTGGAGCAGAACATCGACGCTACGTCCGGCGGTTCCGGCACGTTTGTTCAATTCATCCAGAAGGGCAAGGCTGTCTACACCATGCACCAGATGTGTGAACCCGATGATATGCTTCACATTGCTGCGCTGCAGGTGCCCGATGAAGTGCCATTCGATATCATCAGGTAAAATGGGCTGCTTCTCCTTCAGTTCCTGCGGATAATTCTCGCCAAAGGCCCGATGCCCGAGGTCGTAAAGTGCCTGGATCTCTTCAATTGACCGCGTCTTGCTCACCGCGATCAGTTTCACACCCGGAGGCAGCGAAGCTCGGACCCTGTGGTATCGTTCGGCAAGCGTCTTCACGGGTATTCGGCTTCATTACTCCAATGAGTACACCGTTAACCCGCTCCGGAGTTTAGGCTCGATGTACGTGCTTTTTGGAGGCATCGTACCGCCCGAGTCCGCTACGGCCTTGAGTTCCGCAAAACTGACGGGTCGCAGATTGAAGGCCGCGGCCGCTTCCCCGCTTTTAACGATGCGCTCGAGTTCCGCTACACCATGGGTGCCGGGGATGAATTTCACATGCGAATCAGTGCGCAGATCATGAATACCCAACACCGGGCCCAGCACGGAACCGCTCAGAACGGACGCGTCCAACTTGTCGGCAGCTGTAGCCGAAGCGTCTGGTTCTGGCAGGGCCAGGGTGAACCAGCCTTTGCGTGTGCACACGTACACAAAGCCGTGGGGCGGTTGCGTCAGGGGAGCTTTGTCCATGGGGTCGAGCTGACCAACTTGCGACAATGCTTTCAAGAACTCATCGGTATCCATGCCACCAAGACTGGTAACAGCCCGATCGAAATTGTGGATATGCAAATGCTCTTGCGGCACAATGAAGGCCAAGCTCCATGCTTTGGGTGCTTCGGCAAAGGCACCTGTGCTTTCCGCCAAGCGAGCACTGCTGGCCAATCGATGATGCCCATCGGCTATATAGAGCGCATCGATCTGCGCGAATTGCTTCTGAACAGCAGCGATGATCCGCGGTTCGCTCACTGCCCAAACACGGTGTCGCACCATATCGGTGGTGCTGAAATCATAGGTAGGGCGGGCATGCCAAATACCGTCCATGGCGGTGTCCAGCTCGTGTGCACCTGGAGCGGCAAGTAGGACAGGTTCGGCGTTGATGCCGGTCGTGTTCAGGTATTCCTTGAACAGTTCTTCCCGCTGCTGCAAGGTCTGTTCATGCACTTTGATCTTGCCGGCCCGGTAATCTCCTACGCTCACTGCGGCAATGATGCCACGTGAAAGCGATCCTTTCTTGCTTTGTTCGTAGAGGTACAGACAATCAAGTTCATCCCGCAAGTACCATCCCTCGCCCACGAACTCGTTCCACTTGCGGCGCACATTCGCAAAGCGCTGCTGGCGGCTGAGGTGTTCGGTTTTTCCGTGGTCCGGGTGGATCACATGCAGGAAAGAGAAGGGGTTTCCCACCAGTTTCTCCTGCATTTTCTCCTCGGTATAGCTCACATAACTACGGCTGGCGACCAAGTGCGCCTTATCGGGTACGGGCCGCCACGCGCGGAACGGACGCAACTTGATCATTCCGAGGTCGCGGTCACCTTGTCGCGGAAGGCGATGATGAGATCACAGAGCTCGTCTCCAACGCGACCTTGGGCTTCTGCCGTGGCCGC
>JANNYL010000037.1:0-4619 GCA_031410075.1 Flavobacteriales bacterium | reverse complement strand
GTGGCCTGCTCTTCCGTCTCTTCAACAGTATTTTGTTTCCGCTCAAGCAGCACGGTCAGCCAACCGAACGATGGATTGAACGTGAATACACCAAAAGCCGTAGCGCTGAAGAGGATCAACGCACCCGCACCAAAACCACCCAGCCAGGAACTCAAGTGCGCATTGATGGTGTAGCCGATGCCACCACCCAGGAACATGTATTCGCTGTGCGCGAAGAATAAGCCCAGTAGCGTAGGCACCCAGAAGAGCGACATCACTGTCCACCGGAAGGTTTTGTTGCGTGGCAAGAGCCATGTGCCCAGCACCACGCGCAAGCCACCGATAAAGCTCCACAGCACCGTGGCGAACGCAGCGATACCGAACCACTTGTAGATGAACTGGTGACTTACGAGCGCTCCCAGCTTGCCGAGCCAGTTCTCCACGTGCACCGCCGGGCTGAAGATCTCACCCCATGGGCGCGACATCAGGTCCTGATCGATGCGCCAGGTGATCAAATAACTGGTGAAAGCAACGAGAAGGTACACCGAAGCGAGTACCAGGAAAAGCCCGCCCACTTTGTGCGCGCGCTCGTCCGCCAGAAAGGCCTTTACGCGCGACCACTTGCTTTCTGCTGCCGCTTCTTTCTTCTTCCGGGGCTTGCGCTCCTTCGCCGGAGCCGCGTCCTCTACATCTTGCAGTTCTGCCGGATCCGCATCGCGGACTTTGTTCTTTTTCTCGCTGGCCACTGTGGTGTGCTTTGATAGCCGCGATCCATGCCAATGGGCGTGGTGCGCTGACCGAGCGAAACTACCCGGTGCCACAGTGGAGAACGGATGCCGGAACGCGGCTATTATCAACAGGGGATCGTGGCGTGGCTCAAGCGACTACCCAGCCGCTGGATATCACCCTGATCCTCAAGGGAAAGATTTCCCGGTCAAGGTCAACTCTGGAACGTGCTCAGCACCTCCTCCAACTCGTGCTGGAGCACCTCGGGAGCAACCTTGTCGTACTCCCCCTTGGCCTTGAACTTGATCGGATCCACCGGGCCGGCGGTAACGGATGTGGCGTTCAGTTGCATGCGCATGCCGTACTGTACCATTTCATACCGGAGCAGAACGCCCGGTATCTCGCTGTAGGGCCCATACCAATTGGGCGTTTCCATTTCAATGGCATCGGTATACCAGAGTTCAGCTTCCGGTTGATCGATGTTGGAATAAACGGCGATGGCCTTTTTACAGGGGTAGCCCGCGATGGTGTCCGTGATGTTCGTGAACAGAATTGTGAAAGCCTGTGACTCCTTGTTGAAGGAAACCAGGTCGCGCGGATGCAGTTCGCTCACGAGCTTTTTGCTCATCACACTCATGTGATAGTTCATCACCTGGTCCTCCGTGTTCACCATCATGCTGGTGTGAAAAACGCCCATGCCGGCGCTCAGATCGGCCATTTGTTGCCCATCGCCGAAGTACAACAGGGTTTTTTCGGGCAGCATGCCCGCCATCAGGCCGTTCGGGTCATAATCAGGGAAGGTGAGCGCGTATTCGATCACGCCTTCCTTGATCTTCCGATGGAGCAGGGAATTGCCGCAACCATTGGTCAATAAGGGAATAGCGACCACTAGGGGGGCATACCAAAGCTGACTGCGGGAAGTGTTCATGTTGCGGTTCGTCAAGTGAAGGTGGCCGCTGATACGGGAACATGCGGCAGTTCGTTTCGCTGTGATCGATCCGATCGGTATCTCTGTTCAACCTTCGGCGTGATCTTTGGTCTTAACGGAACCATCCCGAAACTATGTCTTCTACTTCCCCTCGGTTGGCGCAACATCTTTTTTGGCGTGCAGGTATGGGGCTTACCCCAGCCGAACTCACGGCCCGCTCGAAGAAGGAGTATGGCGAGCTGATCGAGGAACTCTTCAGCACGGCCAAGGATTTCGTTCCGTTGCGTACCGAGCATGCCGTAGCCACCGATGACGGGTACAAGGGCATGAAGAGCACGGAACAATTCAAGTTCCGCAAGGCCAGTAGGGATGCGAACCACCGCTTGAACGCACTTTGGCGCCAGCGCATGATCAACACCGAGGGATGCCTGCGCGAAAAGATGGCGCTCTTCTGGCACGGCCACTTCGCTGCTTGGAGCCACTGGAGCACCAGCACCGAGCAATACCTGAACACGATTCGTGAGCACGCCTTGGGCAATTTTGGAACGATGCTGAAGGCGATCAGCCGTTCGGCCGAAATGCTCGAATTCCTCAACAACCAGCGCAACAAAAAGGACGCGCCCAATGAGAATTTCGCCCGGGAACTGATGGAACTGTTCACGCTGGGAAGAGGGCACTACACAGAGCAGGACATTCATGAAGCGGCGCGCGCATTCACGGGTTGGGCGTTCAAATTGGAAAGTGCCGAATTCGTTTTCCGGGAGAAACAACACGATTTCGGGGAGAAGACCTTCCGTGGCAAGACCGGCAATTTTGATGGCGATGACATTCTCGACCAGTTGCTCGCGGATAAACAAACCGCGCGTTTCATCTCGAACAGGATCTACCAATGGTTCGTGAACGCTGGTACTCCGAACGAAGCCTTTGTTTCGGCCATGGCGGATCGGTTCTTCGGAAGCGGTTACGACATCGCGGACCTTATGCGTTTCGTTTTCGCCAGCGAGGTGTTCAAGAGCAGCTTGGGCGCGCGCATCAAATCTCCCGTGGAACTGATCTGTGGGTTGGACAAGAACTTCCGCATCCGTTTCGAGCTGGAAGAGAATGCTCTGTTCCTCCAACGCATGTTAGGCCAGGAGTTGCTGTACCCGCCCAGCGTAGCCGGTTGGAAAGAAGGCACCGGCTGGATCGACAGCAACTCGCTCATGCTCCGCTTGAAGTTGCCGGCGGCTTTGCTCAACCAAGGCTCGCTCGATTGGGATGCTCCCGCGAGCAGCCCGCAGGAGAATGATATGATGATGTCCATGACCGGCGGCGATGCCCCCATGCGCGATGGCAAAGGCCGTGTGTTCCGCACCCTGCCTGATAAGGCGGCATTTCTCGCCCAGTTGGATCCGCACATCACGAACGATGCATTGTTCAGCATGCTGCTGCAAGTGGATCCGAGCGATGCACTGCGTGCCAACGTTTCGCATGGTGACCTGATGGAACGCGTGCTTGAGATCCTTTCTTCACCCGAATACCAACTCTGCTGATGAAGCGCCGCGATTTTCTTCGAAGTACAGGGCTTGTCAGCGCCTCATTGATGATGCCTCGCTTTCTGCAAGGCATGGCACCCGTAAAAAGCCAGAATGGGCGGAAATTGGTGGTGGTCCAGCTTTCCGGTGGCAATGATGGCTTGAATACCGTTGTGCCTTTTCGGAACGATATCTACTACGCCCTCCGCCCTCAATTGGCGTTGGCCCGCGATAAGGTTCTGGGTTTATCGGATGAGCTTGGGTTGAATCCGGGGCTGGCCGCAATTCGAGCGATCCACGAGGCGGGTGAGCTCACGATCATAAATGGAGTGGGGTACCCCCAACCGGACAGGTCCCACTTCCGCAGTATGGATATCTGGCATACGGCCAGTTCAAGCGATGAGTATTTGCAGACCGGCTGGTTGGGCCGCTATATGGATGCAACGGAAGCAAAAGCGCATGGCGTGGTCGAATTCGGCGGAACGCTTTCCCTTGCCAACAAAGGCGCGCAGATGAAAGCTCTGGCCTTGAACGAGCCAGCGCGGTTCTATGCGAGCACGCGCGAACCGTTTTTCGCCAAGCTCGCCCAAATGCAGCATCGGGAGCAGCACCAACAACTTGGCTATTTGTATCGCACCATGACCGAGACCTATCAAAGTGCTGGCTACATCCAAGAGCATTTGCGTCCTCGTTCAACGGAAGTGATCTTTCCGAAAAGCGATATTGCCAAGCAGTTGCGCAATGTGAGCGCGTTCATCCAAAGCGGCATGGAGACCAGCGTGTATTACACCAGTTTCGACGGGTTCGATACACATGTGAACCAACTGGGTCGGCAGCAGAAGAACCTCACTGTACTGTCCGAGGCCATCGGCGCATTTTGGAACGATCTGAAAGCCGCTGGCAAACAAGAGGACGTGTTGATCATGGTCTTCAGCGAGTTCGGCCGCCGAGTAAAGCAGAACGCCAGCAATGGAACGGACCACGGTACCGCGAGCAACCTCTTTCTGATCGGTTCCGGATTGAAAAAGCCCGGCTTTTTCAACGCGATGCCCTCGTTGAGCGACCTCGATGAGAACGGCGACCTGAAGTTCTCGGTGGATTTCCGCTCGATCTATTCCACCCTGCTGGAGGGGTGGTTGGGGCTGGCACCAGCCGCTGTTGGATTAGGGTCCTTCAGGTCGTTACCACTCGTATCCAAAAACTCCTTGAAAAAGTCCCCGCCGAAAGCTCCCTGAGAATCCTCGATCACGTATCTCACGGCCTCGCGCTGGAGTGGGGAGACGGTTTGTGCCTGAATATTCAGGGCAAAAAGGCAGGCGAGGAGGAGACATTTTTTCATGATTCGAGTTTGGTGCGGCGACATTTAAGTGAATCTGCAAATTTGCGAATGCGGGAATTGGATAATAAACGGTTGATTATCAGCGGTTTATTAGCCAATTCCCCCATTCGCAAATTTGCACATTCACTTAAAC
>JANNYL010000036.1:0-1263 GCA_031410075.1 Flavobacteriales bacterium | reverse complement strand
AGCGCTTGCGTTGGGTGGATCCCGATCCGCCGGCAGACTACATCCTAGTGAACATCCCGGAATATCGCATGCATGTGTTCGAGGGAGGGAAGCCTGCTTGGGACATGAACGTGGTGGTAGGTGCAACAGCAACCCGGACTGTTGTCTTCAGTGGCGATCTATCGATGGTGGTTATGGCGCCGTATTGGAATATCCCACAGAGCATCATCAGCGCGGAGATCCTGCCTGCTTTGAAACGGAACGCGGCCTATCTGCGTCAAAAAAAAATGGAAGTGGTGAGAGGAGGGGTAGTCTCGGATCCTCGCACGATAAGCTGGTCGAAATACACGAAAAGCGTCCCCTTCACGATCCGCCAGAAACCCGGGCCGCACAATGCACTTGGTCTGGTGAAGTTCCTTTTCCCGAACCAGCACAGCATCTATTTCCACGACACTCCGAGCAAGGGTAATTTTGATGAAGAGAAGCGCGCATTCAGCCATGGTTGTATTCGATTGGGTGAGCCGGTCAAGCTCGCTGAATATCTGTTGCGCAACGATAGTGCGTGGACCAAAGCCTCGATCAAGGAAGCAATGCATGCGGATCAGGAGACCATCGTAAAATTGGCTGTTCCGGTGCCAGTGGTGATCGGCTACTTCACGGCCTGGGTTGATGCAGAAGGCCGTTTGAATTTCCGCGACGACATATACGGACATGACGCGCGCTTAGCGAGCGAGCTGTTCGTCGACGAGGGAATCGAACTCGTTGTTCAGTAGAAGTTGAGCCCAACCACGTTCATCTCAAGCTGGATGAGCTTATCCGTGCAATGGAACAGGCGAACAACAACTTGCTGGATCTGGATGAGATGGACGACAAAGAACCGGACCGCGCTAGGGAGTGACTATGTCGGTCAGAGCGTCCCCCGGTTCTCCTGCTCCCGTTCGATCGCCTCGAACAGTGCCTCGAAGTTGCCTCCCGCTGGATCGGGACGCTGACGCTTGCCGAAGCTCACTTCTTCTTACGCGCCTTCTTGACGGACTTCTTCAGGATGGACTTCCGTGCCAATTGCCTCAAGTCCGAATTGGGGTCATCCGCCTGCTCATCGACCTCTTTCTTGGAAAGGCCTTTGACGTTTTTACGAGTGAGGTGTATGCTCCGCGACATTTTGACTCCGAGAGCTACAACGTCCCCCTGTTCTCCTGCTCCCGCTCGATCGCCTCGAACAGCGCTTTGAAGTTGCCCTTGCCGAAGCTAGTCGCGCCCTTGCGCTGGATGATCTCGATGAAC
>JANNYL010000035.1:0-1129 GCA_031410075.1 Flavobacteriales bacterium | reverse complement strand
GCAAACGTGCGATCGCGATGAACGTGGCCATCATGCGCACGTTCATCGCGTTGCGCAAGCTTTCGAAGAACTACGCGACCATCGTCGCGAAGTTGAAGGAGATGGAGGGCAAGTACGACAAACAGTTCAAAGAGGTGTTCGATCTGCTGCATGAGTTGCTCGATCCACCCGCGTTGCCACGCAAGCGCATCGGTTTCCGACAGAAAGAGCAGAAGGAATAGAGGGGGTATCACAAATTGTGATACCCTGCTGTCCTGCTTTCGACCATGCCCATCTTGGCTTTTTACCGTTATAGTCTGTTGGTATCACGATCTGTGATACCATTGTCCGCATGTCCACTATCGAACGTTTTTACTCTGCTTTCGCTGAACGCGATTGTGTGACCATGGGTGCTTGTTACCACGATACGGCCACCTTCAGCGACCCGGTCTTCGGAGACTTGAACGCAACTGAAGTTCGGGCTATGTGGAAGATGCTCGTGATCAATGGAAAGGACCTTCGCATAACGCACAAGGTGCTGAACGAGGATCGCAACAGTGGCAGCGCGACGTGGGATGCATGGTACACATTCAGCAAGACCGGTCGCCCGGTACACAACCGCATCAACGCGACCTTCACCTTCAAAGATGGATTGATCCATTCACACCAGGATCACTTCGACTTCTGGCGATGGAGCAGGCAAGCGTTGGGTATTAGCGGGCTGTTGCTAGGATGGACCCCTTTATTGAAGCGCAAGGTCCAAGGGATGGCGCGTGCTGGTCTGGCGCGATCGCTGAAAGGATAGCATCAGCCGTTCTACACTTGGCAAATTGCTTCGCACCGCACCGGAAAATTCACTGAGTTGGCGATGAAGCAAAGCTCATGCGCTCGCTCGTGCAGTTCATTCGCTTTGTCGATCATGCTCGAGTCAGCCACCGTGACTCGCGGATGTAATACTACTTCGGTCATGCGCCCGCCGTCTCCGATCGTTTCCATGCTCCCGGTGGCATCGTCAGTGTAGTTTGTCACGATCACGCCGTGCATCACGCACACATGCAAGTAGCTCATCATGTGGCACGCGCTCAACGAAGCCACGAGGAGTTCCTCCGGGTTATGGCGCGATGGATCGCCTCGGAAAGTCGGATCGGCG
>JANNYL010000034.1:0-1120 GCA_031410075.1 Flavobacteriales bacterium | reverse complement strand
CGCTGATCGCTGGTGGTGAGCTGATCGAATTCCAATGATTTCACCGATGTGTAGCCATCGAAACCGAGTTTCACGCGGTAATAAATTGTACTGAACTCCGGTGGGGCGTTGTCGATCCAATCATACGGCAGCGGTTCGGTGGAGCTTCCGCAGATGCCCTCGATGCGATGCACCACCGTGAACGAGCTTCCGTCGGTGGACCGTTCCACGTCCTGCCCAACACAAGTGCTGCCGCCTTGTATGGTCCAGTCGATCCGGATGCCGCCGTCGAATTCGGTGAGCGCATACGCCGCAATGAACGGGTGCTCCTGTGCCACCACGAAGAGGGGCCAGAAGATGAAGCAGGCGATGAGCTTGCGCATGGTTCGGTCGAGGCAAGTTGACGAAGCAACGCCGCCAACGCCGTAAAGTTCGGGCATTCCGGCACCTTTGCGCAGAAGGTCTTTGGGAATGCTAGCGATCCCATGGCGTCGCGAACTACCTTGTTCCGGTCTATTCCCCATGCACATGCCCAAGGCACCCGAGTCTCTCCTGTCCGCGCTGTTTTTCGTTTCGGTCTTCGCCGTTTCGGCCCAATCCCGCATCGACGGCACGTTCCCATTTCAAACGGACAACGCCAAGCAATGGTCCGTGTACGTGCCCAGCGGTTACGTGGCCGGTGTGCCCCATCGCACCATGGTTGCCTTCCACCCCTTGAACACGTCCCGGTGGAACTCGATCTCATGGTGTGATACACTGATCGTGTTCGCCGAGGCGAACGACCTTTTGCTGGTGTGTCCGGATGGTGGCGTGGATGGCTCGGTGGCTGATGCGATCGATACCGCGTTCACCACCACACTTTTGGATTCGGTTCGCACATGGTACAGCGTGGACCTGATGAAGACTTATGCCATGGGCTTTTCCATGGGCGGACGCGTAACCTATACTTACGGCCTCAGCAACCCCGGTGTGTTCGGCGGCTATCTGCCGATCGGCGCGGCCATCACTAACCTGAACGAAGTAGGCCCCGTGATCGCCAACAGCACCGGCAAGCCGTTCTACCTGGTACACGGATCCGCGGATTCACCATCAACGCGCTACACACCTGTGCTGAACGCGTTGAACACGAACGGCGCGATCA
>JANNYL010000033.1:0-1180 GCA_031410075.1 Flavobacteriales bacterium | reverse complement strand
CTGAATCCCGGGGTTTGGCGAGCCAGGAACTCCACGTCCACAGCATTATCCAGCTTCAATGGCTTCAGGTGAACTTGCAAGATGGCTACCCGCTCGTTCAGATCCGGCATGTCCACAAAGATCTGGCGGTCGAAACGCCCTGGACGCATCAGCGCCCGATCCAGAACATCAGCCCTGTTCGTGGCACCGATCAGAATAACGCCACTGTTGGTGCCGAAGCCGTCCATTTCCGTCAACAACTGGTTCAACGTGTTCTCGCGTTCATCGTTCGACCCCATGTTCACGTTGCGACCGCGTGCACGACCTATCGCATCGATCTCGTCTATGAAAATGATGCTTGGAGATTTCTCTTTTGCTTGCTTGAACAGGTCCCGCACTCGGCTCGCACCTACCCCGACGAACATTTCCACGAAATCAGATCCGCTGAGCGAAAAGAAAGGCACGCTGGCTTCACCCGCAACAGCCTTGGCCAATAACGTTTTTCCCGTGCCGGGAGGGCCTACCAACAAAGCACCTTTGGGGATCTTCGCTCCCAGGTCCGTGTAGCGCTTGGGGCTTTTCAGAAAGTCGACGATCTCCTGGAGTTCTTCTTTCGCTTCATCCAAACCAGCCACATCATTGAACGTGGTATTTGTGCTTTTGCCTGCCTCGAACACCTGTGCACGGCTCTTGCCGATGTTGAATATCTGCCCTCCAGGCCCGTTCGGCCCGCCCATACGACGCATCATGAAGAACCAAACCAACCCTAACAAACCGACGAACATGAGCACTTGCATCACGTCCTTACCGGTGTCGTTAACACGGTCGATCTTCACGTCAACATTGTGTGCACGTGCGCCTTCAATTACCTGTTCCTGAAGCCTGTCGGAGTTACCGATGAAAAACACATAATGCGGTCCCTTCTTGCTATCCGCATTCGCCGCAGGAAACTTCTCCAAGTGATCCTTTTTCTTGAGGCTGTCGGCCTTTATGGTCACGAGCACGGATTCGTTCTGAACGACCACGATACTGCGCACATCGCCAGCATTGAGGAATTGCTCGTATTTGCTTACGTCAATATCCAGCGCTGCTGATTTTTGGTTGAACATCATCAGGAGCAGGATCACCACGCCGATGATGCCGTAGATCCAATAAAAGTTGAACGCCTTGTCCGGACGCTCGTTCTTGCCTCCACCCACCT
>JANNYL010000032.1:0-4990 GCA_031410075.1 Flavobacteriales bacterium | reverse complement strand
TCGTTCGCTGTATCCGTTACAGTGCTCGTGAACAGGCTTGCCAGTGACTCGTCCCGAATGCCATCGGCATCTGGGCCCGTGGGCATTCCCTTGAAAATATCCTTGTAAACAAAGCCCCTCAACACCCACGCCTCCGGACTCTTGGCAGCGGCGGGGGATCTCACCAGTTCATCCAGCATGGCACGCGCCGCAGGCAGATCACCAGCTTGATAAAGGCGATTAGCTGCCACGAGTTCACCCGGCTGGGCATGAACCACCTGAGCGGCCAATAGCCCGACCATAAGCAAAACGATATGGCGCAGGTTCTTCATTGTACGGCCTTGTATGCGAGTTGCACCAGGGTACTGCCCACCTCCAACTTGTGTTTGCGCGCATTCACCACGCTCAACTCGTACTTCACGGTATTGGATACACGAACAAAATTCACCGTTGAGCCATCCTCCAGCGCATCAGGATACTCTGTGATGACCAGCGTGCTCTTCTTCTCCAATCCCTTGTAGATCACCGGCAACAAAGCGAGTTCACTTTGCGATACGAACAAGATATGGCACTGATCGATGTCGCCGCTTTTGGGCAGCTTCCGTACTTCAATGGGTTGCTTTCCGATGGATTTCTCCGCGTACTTCTTTACAAGCTCCTGATACAGGTTGCTACTGCCGAGAACACTAATGATGAAGGGGCCATTCTTCAGCGAAGGATCTTTCCATTCGACCAGTTTGGCAATGTTATAGATGTAACTGGCCTGCACAATTGCGGTAGTGTCCTTGTCCGCTTCTCGCGGGTCGGTCGCCGCGCTTGTGCACAACACAACCAACAAAACACCGAGCACCTTGGCAGCACGGCTCACCGACCAGTGGCGACACATAGCTTTGGCGTGCTTGAAAAAGGGATACATGCTCTTGGGTCGGGGACAAAGTAGCAGCGCACGAACGTTGTGCTTTTCAGCGGTGCTGCTCATCTTTTCACACAACAATGTTCGTTGCCAAGCGCCTAACGATGCAATTCTGCGCTCCATCGACATGGAAGCGCAACGAAGCGCGATGGGCTATTCGTGGCTGCGCTGGAGCACTTCCCATATTGGTCACCGCCTCACGGGCTCCCCTAACGGGACGCGAGCGGAGGCCACGGCAGATAGTTTGTTCAGGGTGGGCGGCTCGTCGCTAGTGTCCTTTGCGCCCTTCACAGCTCGCGCTTGGTCACGCGGGAACGTCCGCACAACGATCACCGATGGAAATGGAACTGAGGAATTACTGACTTCCGTCGCACTCGCACTTACGCCAGACAGCAGTTTGTTGACCGGACAGCTTGTTGATTTGGGTAATGGGCTCCCGGCCGATGTCGAAAGGGCTGGCGCTAGCCTGCGTGGAAAGGTGGCTGTGATCAATCTTCAATTGGTTGCCGCACAAACCGGTAGCAGCAATCTTCATCGTAGTGAAAAAACTTCGCTCGCCCTGGACGCTGGTGCCACAGGCGTTGTTTTCATCAATAATGTGGAAGGCCACATTCTACTTACGGGCACAGCTAGTGCCACTGGTGATGTACTGAAGGCGCCCGTTGTGTGCATTGGCCAAGAGGAGGGCGCTGCACTACGCGAGCACCTGCGCATCGATAGCAGTTTGCGCGTGACTATCCGGATGACCAATCGTAACGCTCAGGTGACCGCCCGAAATGTGATCTGCGAACTGCCGGGAAGCGATCCGGGGGCCGGTGTTATCGTGGTTGGGGGGCACCTGGATAGCTGGGACTTGGCAACGGGGGCTACCGACAACGGCCTTGGGTCGTACTCGATACTGGACCTGGCTCGTTGTTACCATGCACTTGGCCTGCAGCCCAAAAGGGCGATACGGTTCATTCTTTTCATGGGCGAAGAAGAGGGCTTGTTGGGCAGCGGTGCGCTGGTAAAAGGATGGAAGGCGAGTGGCGAATTGGATCGGGTGAAGTGCATGATCAACCTTGATATGAGCGGGCACCCAAAGGGATTCAATGTTTTCGGACCTGGTGACTGGAGCGCCACGGTGCGCGACGGACAAGCACCCATCGCAGCCTCTGACACCTCCTTCAAAGCGCTTTTAACTACAGAGCCAGGATTACACAGCGATCATCAAGCTTTCATGCTCGAGGGTGTACCCGTTATCGCGCCCCTCTGCGACTTGGGGAACCACGTGTATGGCTGCTATCACAGTAGTTGTGACGACATACACCTCGTAGATCCGCAAGCCATGGTGAACAACGTACGCCGGATAGGGCAGTTGCTCTGGGTATTGGCAAATGCACCGGAACTGCCCGGTCATTTCACATCTGCCGAACTACGCGAACGATTGATCGCTGCTGGACTGGAAGACAAGCTCCGGATCCAGAAAGAGTGGCCTTGGTAGGGCCTAGCCGGCTCCGCCCTTGGTCTTTGCTGCAGCGCCTGTCATTCCTTGCAAATCGCGGTCAAAGAGGTAGAGTCCTCCTTTATCGGCACCGATAAGTTGCAATTTGTCAATAAGTGTTCGTGCCAGCGTTTCCTCTTCGATCTGCTCGCTCACATACCATTGCATGAAGTTGTGGGTCGTGTAGTCCTTCTCCTTCAAACACAGGTCAACCACCTTGTTGATCGACGCGGTCACGAACGTCTCATGGTCCAACAGGGTCTGAAAAATGTGCGTGATCGACTTGTATTCCTTCTGCGGCTGCCTGAGCGCCGGAACTACGGCTTTGCCACCGCGGTCATTCACGAATTTGATGAGCTTCAGCATGTGCACACGCTCTTCGTCACTGTGTGTGTACAGGAATCCGGAAGTGCCGCTTAGGCCATTGGTTTCGGCCCAACTGGCCATCGCCAAATAAGACTGACTGCTGCTGGCTTCGATCTCGATCTGCGCGTTCAAGGCGGCCTCTATCTTCTTGGGGAGCATTTCTTCGGGGGAATGTGTACAAAGTTAACGCGCGACACGGTCGTGCTGTTCATACAAGTGTGCGAAGTAGCGCGCGGACCGGGCTCCCTTCTGCTTTTCAGCTTTACGCGAGAAACGAACAGCTCATTTCGTGTTGAATGAATTCATCGCATGACCTATGCCCATCAGGCCAAAATCGATAACCGCTTCGCGGCACAACGCCACTCGTTCCTTGATCACCAGTTGCTCATCCTTGTTCCACTGGCCCAGTACATACTCGCTTTGGCGCCCCCGTCCGAATTCATTGCCAATTCCAAAGCGCATTCGCGGAAAAGTCTCCGTGCCGATGATCTCGATGATGCTGGCAAGGCCATTATGGCCACCGGCGGTTCCACTGGCGCGGAGCCGGATCTTGCCAAAAGGCAACGCGAGGTCATCCGCGATCACCAACGCGCGTTCGCTGATCACGTTTTCGTGTTCCATCCAATAACGCACAGCCTTCCCGCTGAGGTTCATGAACGTTTGCGGTTTGATACAAATGAAGGTTTTGCCCTTATGCCTGAACTCCGTGCGATCCGCATATCGATCCGGGGCGAAGGCGGTATTCGCTGAACGGCACAACTCATCCAACACCTGGAAACCAATGTTGTGTCGGGTGTTCTCGTATTCCGATCCCGGATTGCCAAGACCAACGATGAGATACTTCATGCAGGAGCACAAAAGAAACAGACCCCCGACAATTGTCGGGGGTCTGTTCTTGGGTTAATAAAAAACTCGCTCACCTGTTTTTTGGGCCGAGCGGAACGGAGATCTATTTCTTCGCAGCAGGCTTGGCAGCGGCCTTCGTGGCTTCGCCCTTCTTGGCATCTGCTGCAGGAGCAGCGGCAGCACCAGCTGCAGCGGCACCAGCTGCCGGAACCGCAGTAGAAACAGCGGCAGCAACGGCAACCACTTCTTCCTTCTTCGCCATTTTCACGGTAGCGATCACATCTGTCGCCTTCTCAGCGATCACGATACCGGGGAATTTCAGATCGCTCACGCGAATGCTGCTGTTCAGCTCCAAGTGCGTGATATCCACGTCCAGATGCTCGGGCAACGAAGCGGGCAGGCCCCTCACGCGCAATTTGCGCAAAGGCTGGCTAAGAACACCACCGAGCTTGATGCCGGCCGCTTGACCCTTCAGTTTTACAGCAAGGACAACGCGAGCTTCTTTGGTATCGCTCATCTCCATGAAGTCCGCATGCATAACGGCATCAGAAATGGGATGGAACTGCTTGTCGTGCAGCAATGCCATGCGCTTTTCGCCATCGATATCGAGCTCGATCCGGTATGACTCCGGCGTAAAAACGAGTTTCCGCAAAGCGGCTTCATCCACACTGAAGTGCACCGTGTCGGCGCCACCGTATAGGACGCAAGGCACGCGCTTTGCGCGGCGGATCGTGGTGGCGCCTTTGGTTCCTTCGCTGGCGCGCTTGGTAGCGACGAGTTCTACTTTCTTCATTGTTTTCGGTGTTGTCTGGTCAGGCGATGATGAAATGGCTACTGATGCTTTCGTGGGCTCGCATGCGCTGTATCACGCCTCCAAAAAGAGGCGCCACGCTAAGTTGTTCGATCTTGGTTGTCTGCGCCATTTTTTCGGCGCTGATCGGAATTGTGTCGGTAACGATAAGGGAAGTGAGGGCGCTGCGTTCAATTCGTTTGCAGGCCTCTCCACTCAAAACGGCATGCGTACAAATTGCCCGCACACTATTGGCACCCTGTTCAAGCATCATGTCGGCGGCTTTGGTAAGAGTGCCCGCGGTGTCGATCATGTCGTCCACGAGCATTACGTCCCTTCCCTTCACATCACCGATCACCGTCATTTTCTCAATGTGGTTCGCCACTTTTCGCTGCTTGTAGCAAATGGCGATGTCTACCCCAAGGTGTTTGGCGTAAGCATTTGCGCGCTTCGTGCCACCCGTGTCTGGGGCTACCATCAGAAGGTCTGGTAGGTTGAGTTTCTGAATATGTGGAATGAATATGCTACTGGCGAACAAATGGTCCACCGGCACTTCGAAAAAACCCTGGATCTGGTCGGCGTGCAGGTCCATTGTCATGATCCGGTCCACGCC
>JANNYL010000031.1:0-7064 GCA_031410075.1 Flavobacteriales bacterium | reverse complement strand
ATCAGCACCACCGCTCAGGGTACCTGCATCGGGGTTGGTTACGTTGAAGGCTGCACCAGCCACATCGAGGCTTGCGCAGATGTTGTTCGCTGCGAGCAGCGCCAGCACATCACCACCGGTTGTAACACCAGGCACCACAACGCTCAGGTCGAGGTCGCTTGGGAACACGAAGGTGTGGATGGTGTAGAGACCGGTTCCGGAAACGGAGAACGATGGCGAACTACCAACTTGCTCGATCACCAAATTCGATCCGCTTGTCAGAACAAAGAGTGAGGAGTAGCCAGCAGGTATGTTCACGTCACCATTCGGGGTCGCGCTCAATACCGTTGGTTCCGAAGAGCATACCGTACCGCCGCCGCTCAGGGTACCTGCATTCGGAGCGATCACGTTCGTGACACCACCGTTCACGTCAAGCGATCCGCAAATGCTGCCACCGCCTTGTTGAAGGAGTCCATTAACATCAAATCCAGTGGTCTGGCCAAGAACCACGATGGAGAGGTCCAAAGTGGCCGGGTTATAGACCAGTGTGTGGATAGTGTAAAGACCTGGACCTGTTACTTCGAAGATGGCATCCGCTCCCACCTGTTCGATCACAAGACCGGAACCGCTGGTGAGGACATAGAGTACCTCAAATCCAGCAGGAACGTTCGCGTCCCCGTTGGCAACAGCAGTAAGGGTGGCTGAAGTGCCATCGAAACAAACCAACGGTTTCGGGATGGTCAGCGTTCCTGCCTGAGCATCGCACTGCTGGGGAACAACGACCGTATAGTCTTCTACCTCACCGAACGCCCATGTTTCGCAGGCGCCGCGGTAGGAGAATGCGCTCATGTTCACCCGCATGCGGGTTGAGCCTGGCAGTGCACCTGCAGGAACAGCGATCGTGGCCGTTTCGCCACCGAAACCTGTCTGCTGCACCATCCGCTCATTCGCGGCGAAAGCGCCGTCCTGGTTCCAGTCGATCCACACGCTCCAGCGATAACGCAAGAAGAAGGGGCCATTAGGCTCCAGCGTAATGCCATAGCTGGCTCCTGGGTCCACAGTAGCGCTCAGGCCAGTGAAATCCGCGTAACCGTTGTTGTCGCCCGAGGTGTTGTCGATCCCGGCGAATTGAACGCGGTTCACATTGAATGTGTTGCCGCTGCCGCCATCACTTTCGCAATAGCTCTGAGCAAAGGATGGGCTACCTAGAAGCAGCGCCGCTGCCGCCGTTCCCCAGAGCCTGCGGGCCCAGCTGGTGGGGATTTTCCAAGAAAGTTGTCCGGTCTTCATGGGTGTTGGTTTTTGAGAGGAATGAGGGTTGGGTTAATTCTTGTTCATGGATATGAACGAATGATTAAACACACCTGATCAGAAATGGTTCACTCCAGTTGAAAATTTCCTTCTAACCCCCTCAGGTCTATCGGTTTATCAGAACACCAGCTACGGTCGAACCGCTGTGAGGGATGGCATCTGATCCATGTCACCGACATGATCCATGGATCAACTTAAGTGAGATGAAAACCCCAACAGTTCCCCCGTGGAAGCGACCAGGTTCTCCCAGGTGAGGTGTTGCTCAATATGGCGTTGGGCGATAATGCATATTTCCTCAGAAGAAGCTTGGGTGTGTTCATGGTTCTCTTGCACAAATACCGCGGCTAGACCCAGACTTGCCCATCAACAATTTATGCGGTGTGGGATTCCGGTACTCAATTCCTTACTATCCTCTGATCGGTAGGCAATAGCTGAAGGTCCTGGAACATCCGACGGTATTCGGACAGTGGACCTCTTGGATGGCTTGTTCCAGGATGCTCGGCGTACTTTGGAAGGGTCTTAGTCGCACTCCCAAGATCCACCGCATGCGTCCACGATCGATCCCGCTCCTACTCGTTTTGCTGAGCTGCTTTCAATGCGGCGCGCAGAACGCGTTCCTCGATTCGTGTTGGAAGCTGTATCGCGCACCCGGACAGGATACCAGGTCCCATTTGGAAACACTGCACGAGATCGTATGGGAACTCAGTTATGTGGATGCCGATTCAGCCAAGCTCCTGGCTATGGATCTGCTCCAACAGGCCACCGCGCATGGAAACCCGGAATTGATCGCACTGGCCCACCGCGACCTGGGCGATGCCTTGGCCATGGCTGATCGGAACAACGACGCAGCGTTGAAGGAATACAGAACGGCTATCGCGATCTGGCGCACTAGAAAGGACAGCTCGGCTTCACGAGGTATCGCCACAGCGCTCAATTCCATGGGCATGCTCTATAAGAACCGGGGCGAATTGGATACTGCCTTGGCCATGTACCAGCGCAGTCTTTCGCTACAAGCAACTATCGGCAACGTGAATGGGTTGATCTATTCCAATGCCAGCATAGCACGCATCCATGAAATGCAGAGCCGTGATGACAGTGCACTTTACTACTACACCGAAAGTGGTCATTTGGCCAAGAAGCTTGGTGATGAACGCATGGTTGCAGCCAGCGCTGGAAATAGGGCCAATGTGTACGAGCGAATGGGACAAATAGGACCGGCCATCGATCTCGCTTATGAGTGTTTGCGCATAATGGAGAAGATGGGCAACGATCGAGGTGTGGCCACTACCCTGACGACGCTTTCGAGTTTGGCCCACACCCAAGGCGATGAGAAGACCGCACTTTCGCTTATGCGAAAGGCGAACGCGTTGTATACCAAGGTTGGATACAAGCAAGGCGTTATGACGAGCGGAAACCACATCGGTACTTCGCTCTTGGGTTTGGGCAAAATGGACAGTTCGATCTTCTGGTTGGAACGCGCGCTTTTGCTGGAAAGAGAGTTTGAAGCGAAAGATCTTATGGGCCAAACGCTGAACAACTTGGCCAACGCTTACCGTGGATCACGTCGCTTCGATGATTCAGAGCGGATCGCGCGGGAAGCTCTGGAACTTTCGCGGGTATTGAAGGATGGGGCCAACGAAGCAAAGGCACTTTCAATATTGGGCCGCTCGGCCTTGGACAAAGGCATGCTCAATGATGCACTGAAGTACTGCAATGATGGATACGCCGTGTCGAAAGCAGCTTCAACACTGACCGAAACCAGTGAGAGTTGTGAATGCCTGTATCGAGTTCACAAAGCACGTGGCGATGGAATGAGGGCATTGATCTACCTGGAGGAATACCACGCCATTCAGGACAGCATCATCAGCGAAAGGAATACGCGTGCCCTTACCCAACGGGATATGCAATACACCTTCGGCAAAGAGCAGTTGGCCGACAGTCTTCGTCATGCGGCGGAAGTCACGGATCTGGATCACGCCCGTGAGTTGGAGCAATTGCGCGCCGATCGTAATCGGAACCGAGCGCTCGGTTTTGGCGGAACAGGTGTGCTTTTGATCGCAGGTGTTACGGCTTTCTTTATCAGTGATCGCAAACGGCGCAAAGCCCGATTCGAGAAGGACGCCGCGCAGTTGGAAACGCAAGCGTTGCGCAGCCAGATGAACCCGCACTTCATCTTCAACGCGCTGAATTCCATCAATGCGTATGTGCAGAAGAACGAGCCCGATCGCGCAGCATCGTTCCTTTCACGGTTCGCACGCTTGATGCGACTTGTCCTCGAGAACAGTCGCCAGGCTGAAGTGCCGTTGAAGGATGATCTCGAAGCGCTGGAACATTATCTGCACCTTGAACGCGCTCGTAGTGGGGAGAAGTTCGACTACGCGATCAATGTGGATCCGGTCATCGATCAGGAGGATGTGTTCGTGCCACCGCTGGTTGCGCAGCCATTCGTGGAGAACGCTATCTGGCACGGCATGTCGGGCAAGGAAGGGAAGGGGCATATCACGCTGGCAATCACGCGCCAGGGCGAAGATCTCATCTTCACAATTGATGATGATGGCGTTGGTCGGCACGCACCGAAACACGAACAAGCAGAGGGTGTGGTTCCCAAGAAAAGTTCGCTCGGCACGGCCATTACGCAAGCGCGATTGGACCTGGTGAGCAAGCAAAAGGGACGCCCCGCCGGATATCGCTATGTGGACAAGCCATCAGGTACCCGGGTAGAGCTGACGCTGCCTTTGAGCGAAGGGGCTTGACCAAAGTCCATTCGCACGGAGTAATTCATCCCCTTACCTTGCCATCACTTGCTCAACTCCTTCTGCCATGAAGACAACTGCTGTTATCGTTGATGATGAAGAACACTGTCGCGTCGCACTGAGCGGGATCCTCGAGCGGCGCCATCCGGATATCGATCTGCTCGGTATGGCTACGAATGTGCCCGATGGGATCGAGCTTGTACACGGTAAGAAGCCCAAAGTGCTCTTCCTCGATATCGAAATGGGCAAGCTCACAGGGTTCGATCTGCTGCAAGCACTGGGTCCCGATCGGCCGCACGTGATCTTCACAACGGCACACGAGGGTTACGCTGTGAAAGCCATCCGCTTCAGTGCGCTGGACTATTTGTTGAAGCCCGTGGACCCCGATGAGCTTGCGTTGGCTATCGGTAAAGCCACCGAGGCTATGCGCACACCTCAAACCTCGGATCAGTTCATGGCACTGCTGAAGAACTTGTCCCAGCCGCAAGGTGCCGACAAACGCATTGCATTGCCTGTATCCGATGGATTGGAAATGGTGAACGTGGACGATATCCTTTACTGCGAGAGCGATAGTAATTACACGATCGTGCACCAGAAGGACAAGAAGCGGTTGGTGATCAGCCGCACGTTGAAAGAGTTCGAAGACATGCTCGATCCCGATCAATTCATCCGGGTGCATCATTCGCACTTGATAAATGTGAAACACGTGAAGAAGTACATCCGCGGTGAGGGTGGTGAAGTGATCATGGCGGATGGCACGAACGTGGCTGTGAGTCGCCGTAAAAAGCAGGAGCTCATGGACAGTCTGGCGAAACTCTGATACCGATGATCGGATCCATAACAGGATCCGGCACGGCGGTTTCGGGAAGGAACCGATCTGGTATTCGGTGACCACTTTTTGCGTGGGCTCATCGAAGTAGAAGGTCTGCTTGAAGTCAGAGGGCAAAGGCCCCGACGAGTAAAGCCAACGTGACGGCAAGCCTCCCCAGGCTGCAACTCGAAGCCTTTCTCTCTTGAACAATTTGGCTTTATGCGGGCTGCGAACATCTCCATTCCACTTCGCTCATGCGCACCAAGCGGTTGGTGTTGGCGTGCATCTGGCCCAGTATCGCTTCCATCATGCTGGGATCTGGACACCGGGTGGGTTGGATCGATCCACCCTTGACCCCGCCACTTGCTCACCCCAACCGGCCACCTGCGCGTTGGAGCTATGCTGGTCGATCACATCCAGGTTGATTCGCACTCGATAGCCGAAGCAGCCACTGCCAAGGTCCAACCTAACCGAACAACAACACCTAACCACTATGACCGGTCAAACTCTCCTCCGCCTGTTCTTCCTCTTTTCCTTCGGCAGCACCACAAGTCTCTTCGCAACAGTAGATGGGGCTGAAGGGGCCGCCGGCAAACTGCGCCTTGAGGGTCGAATTCTTTTGGAAAGTGGCGGGTCGGAGGATGTGCGCGTATCCGTTTTCTGCGATAAAGTTGAGCAAGACCAGTTGACCAAGGGGTCGAAGACGTTCGAATTGGAACTTGCACTGGGCCATACTTATCAACTCGTGTTCACTAGGTCCGGTTGTGTCACCAAGGAACTGGTGTTCGACACGAACGCTTCGGCTGACGTGCTCAAAGACGGTGTTTTCACCTTTCGATTCCAAGTATCACTGGCTGCTGCTCGGGCCGTAGGAGGGTTCGAGTATAGTGGCCCGGTAGCGATCATCCGCTTTAACCCGGAAGAAGGCGAATTCGACTACGATCGATCATACGAGGCACTCGAAGTGGTTAAGGTGCGACCCGCGCGCAAGGAGGCCAAGCCATTCATGGATCCCACTGGCGCCTTTGCTGCTTGGGTGGAATTGAAGCGAACGGAGAAGCAAGACTGAAAGCGCTCAAAGAGATCGGGTTGGTTTGTATGCTGAATTGGCACAAGGGACAGGGAGTATTCCTTTCGAGCAATGATCACTTGATGCCTCCGCTCTTGGACCGAACCGGGCACGGACGAATGGAACCGCGCGAACGGAGGCCGAAAAATACCCCCTATTGGGTATTGTTTTAGCCCGTTGAGCTAGGCCACCTTTGAGAAGCAAGAACGTCATTAGAATAATCACTGGACCATGGCACACACATTCACCCTTCAGGCCGCTTCGATCATGATCCTGGCCATTGCACCGATCGACAACGCTTCGGCTGGGAGCTTTTTGGAGATCGATGGCATATTCCATGTTCCAAGTGGGAGTATGGAACATGCTCGTGTAACGGTTCAACGCGGGGACGTGATCATGAATGTGCTCACCAACGACTTGAGGCACATCAACTTGCGATTGGATCTTCAAACCACATGGACCCTCTCCTTCGCGGAGGATGGATGCCGCAGCAAGGAGCTGTTTTTCGATACGCGAATGAGCGAGGAACAAGCGGCCAATGCACCGTTCTTATTTCGGTTCGAGGTGACTTTGGAAGTTGAGCCGAGCGTGAGTGCTTTGGCATATGCGGGTCCTGTCGGTTACATCCGGTTCGACGCGGCACGGGGTGATTTCTACTATGACCTGGACTATCGATTATCGCATACCGCTGGGGGCGAGTTGCTGGAAAAGGCGGTTGATATGGAAGCCAGCGCTATCTCGGTTTCAGAGAAGCGCGGACCACGCGAGCGGCGCTGGGGTCCTGCTTTCATCGATCCTACTCGTGAGATGGAGCGTATGGCCGAGATGCATAGGACATCAGCGATGAACCAAGGTGCTGTGAACGCTTCCGCACCAACCGTGATCACCAATGAAGAGGGTGTTTCGTCCGTTGCTCGGAATATTGGAACTGTGCCGGAAGGATCCACGGTTGAACGCACTGTGATCGTTGAGCAAGAGCGCGTGATCACGATTGTCCGTGTACGGAACAAGGGTGTCTTTACGGAGTATCGCCGTATCGCACACAGCAACGGAACCGTATTGCACTTCAAGAACGCCAGCAACTGCACGTATCACGAATACGTGGCTGCAGTGGGCAGATAGTTGAGGTTATTCGTGAAGA
>JANNYL010000030.1:0-1206 GCA_031410075.1 Flavobacteriales bacterium | reverse complement strand
CCCGAATTCAAGTTGAATAGACCAACTGCCCCTGTTGTGGCGATCGCTGTATTCACAGCCCAACCTGGGCATGATGGAAAACTTGTAGTACCATCGATCCTCACGGTAACAATGGATCCTGCAACCAAAGCCCCACCTGTTCTGGTCAAACGGAACAGACCTTCGCCATCGCCCCACAAACCTGCGGTTACGCGCTCATAGCCATTGTCCGTGAAGTCTATGGTGGTGGTGTTTACGATCGCCTTTAGCAGAACGAAACTGAACTCATCGGCAGTCAATGTGGCGGGGAAGCAGCCGTTATTAGCGTTCATACCAACGATCGCTATATCCCCCGGGTTCAGCACCGTTTGGGCATAGCCCGAACCGGCGACCATTATAGCCGAAAGACAAAGGGTACGAAGTGAACTCATGCGGTACTGGATCGGAGCGTTCCGGAGAGATGACGCGAAGATCGCACGATCCGTTGATCCTCAGCAAGAAAAGATCGTTAACCCAAGCAGAAGTTTTCCCCGATCGTTGGTTACGAGAAGGTCTTTTCGTTCGGTCACCGGGCTTGGGCGACCAATACACAGCTTTGGGTACCCAATACTCGAAATACCATCTGAGCATCAATGGATCCAGCGATGAACAGGGAAATTCCTTCGGGTACTTCAACACGCACCGGACTTTCTACCCCGGTCCCGGATGCCAGAATTCGGCCTGTCATGTCCACCAACGACCAAGGTTGTAGTTCACTTCCGGTAAACCATGCTTGGATGCCTGTCGCATCACCATTTACGGTGCAAGTGCCATGAGGTTGGCGCACAACAGCTAACACCGGCCCGGTGTGTTCCGCCCCGTCAAGATCGAACTGGCGTAACCGGTAGTAGCTGATACCCTGCAAAGGTTGCTGGTCATCATGCAGGTAATCGACCTGTTGTTGGCTGTTTCCAGCTGCGCTTGTGCTGGCTATGGGCTCAAACCATTGACCATCTGAACTTCGATCCACAAGAAAATAATCGCTGTTGAATTCTGAGGCGGTTGACCAGCGAAGCCGAACCGCATTGCCGATGTCCTCCGCTTCGAACCGGATCAGTTCAACGGGCAGCACGGCGCAACGCAGTGCGCGCATCCAGATCCGGTTACTTGGGTTGTTGAAATCTCCCGGTGTTTCGTAACCAGCGACCAAGGAGTTGCCGAAGTTGGCCGCCTGCCGGTAGTCGCCAC
>JANNYL010000029.1:0-2552 GCA_031410075.1 Flavobacteriales bacterium | reverse complement strand
AAGTTCGGCTGGGTCATGGATCCCGAGGGCAACAAGATCGAACTTTGGGAGCCTTTGGACAGCTCGTTCACCAGGCTCTATGAAGGCGCAACAGTGAAGTAAAGTTCACCGCGAGGTCAACCACGTATGGTCGCTAAGCACCGACTTCAGGAATTCCCTATCGGCTTCTTGTCCATCGGCACCAATGACTTGTCGCACTTTGGCAGCCAATTCGGCAATCACACGCTGACCGTTCGGGCCCGCTGAACGCGAGAGCACATCCTTCATCAATTGGGCTTGTGCATCGCTGAGCAAATGTGCGTTCGCGTACCGCACAACATGGTTATCCGGCGCGGTAACGACCAATGTTTCGGCCAATGAACGTCGCGCCTTCACACTCACCAACGTGGTACCCGCCACGATATCGCCCAAGCGTTGGCCCTTGCCATTCAATAAGATCACGATCACCCCGATGAAGTACAGCGAATCCACTGGCCGCAGCAACCACCGAAGCATGTACTGGCCGATCGTGGCTTGCCTGCCATCCAGCCGCACAACTCGCACTTTGGCGGTGCGCTTGCCCACACTCTGGCCGTTCATGAGCAGTTCGCAGAACAAATGATAAAAGAAGAACGGGACAAAAACGACCACGAAAAAGACTCCGCCTGAATTGATATCCGCTAGCGATATGATGAAGGCCACCACGATCCACCACGCAACCAGAACAAGAAGATCAACCAGAAAGGCCACCATGCGGTCTCCAAAACTGGCCACCTCGTAGTGAAGAACAACGTTCTGAGCGGTATCGATACGAATGCCTTCCATGGTGCGCAAAAATGGGGTTTCCACCCGACCTGTCTGCCGATCCGCCTAAGTTTGGATCCACATGCGCGAGGCTGCCTTCATTCAACGCAATAAAACCAAGTGGGAAAAGCTCGAACGTTCCGTGAACGGAATGGAGAAATTGAGCGCCGATGAAGCTTCGGATCTCTATATCCAACTCACCGACGACCTCAGTTATGCGAACACCTTCTATCCCAAGAGCAGTGTGCTCATTTATTTGAACGGTCTGGCCAGTAAACTGCATCAATACGTCTATAGGAACAAGCCGACCGAGCGCTCCCGCATCACAACGTTCTGGACCCATGAGATCCCGTTGGCCATGGCCCGCACCAGGCGAGAGCTTTTGCTGTCCTTCACCATCATGTTGGTCACAGCGCTGATCGGTGCTGTATCGGCGCACTACGACCCGGACTTTGTGCGCATGGTGATCCCCGGCGGAGAAGACTATGTGGACCAAACCTTGGAGAACATCCACAACGGGAAACCCATGGCGATCTACGGGTCAGGAAACGAGAGCGATATGTTCATGTTCATCACCGTGAACAACATCCGGGTGTCGTTCATTGCCTTCGCGATGGGCATATTCTTTTCCATGGGCACTGCCTACATGCTGATGTCGAACGGCTTTATGCTGGGTGCTTTCCAGTATTTCTTCTTCCAACAAGGCGTTGGCGTTGAGAGCGTGATGAGCATCTGGCTGCACGGCACGCTGGAGATCAGCGCCATCACCATTGCGGGTGCGGCCGGTTTTTCCATGGGCAACGCATTGCTTTTCCCGGGCACATACCCGCGCATGGTAAGCCTTGTGAGTGGTGCGCGTACTGGTGTCAAGATCGTCATCGGGCTGGTACCGGTCTTCATCCTCGCTGGCTTTTTGGAATCGTTCGTTACACGGCATGCCCCAGTAATGCACACATGGGTGAGCAGTTCCATCATTCTACTTTCGCTCGCTTTCATCATCGGCTATTTCATCATCCTACCCTACCATGCAGAACGAACCCATCGTGCAGTTGCGCCGCGTGCGTGACTTTGGCCAGACCATCTCCGACACCTTCACCTTTTTGAAGGAGAACTGGAAACCGCTCTATTCCGCGATCGGTGTGGTTGGGTTGCCCCCGTTGATCATTGTTTCGCTACTCATGAAGTTCGGAATGGGTAGCCTGGACCTTAGCGCGAATTCTGACGGAGGAATGCCTGTAGGCTTACCGTCTTTCTTCTTCTCCGTATTCGTGGCATACATCGCCATCCTGTTCGTCTACTTGCTGTGTTATGCCATGGTGAACGAGTACATGCGTGCATGCACGTTGAACGAACAGATCGGGATCACCACACGCGAGCTTCTCAGCCGCGGCTTCTCGCAGTTGGGTTCGTATTTCGGCTTGGGCTTCCTCAGCATCCTGATGATCATGGGCGGAACTTTACTCTGCTTTCTCCCGGGGATCTACTTGGCGATAGTTCTGATGATAGGACCCAGCTGCCATGCCATGGAACGCGCTGGAGCTACAGGTTCGATCTCTCGGTCCTTCAAGTTGATGAAGGATGAATGGTGGGAAACGTTCGGATTGATCATCATCATCGGGCTGATCCAATGGGTGATCCAACAAGCCTTGAGTCTTCCGATCATGTTGCTCATGGGCATCAGCATGTTCGCAGGTATGGGTCCGAACGGCAATGATCAATCTGCGGGTTTTCATCGGCCAGTTGCGGCAAAAGCTGGAAGACAATCCGGC
>JANNYL010000028.1:0-3556 GCA_031410075.1 Flavobacteriales bacterium | reverse complement strand
GAAGAGGATCGCACCAATGTTCATCAATGGAAAGATGCTGCTCGCTGGAAGTTTTCCTGCACCCAGCGCGGCGATCAAGAACAGGAGCGATGCGTAGTTGACAACGCCCAACAAGAGGCCACCGATCCATGCGCCGCGATGCGCCAACGCCATGTGTTCTTTCCGAACGAACAGCACAAGTAGACTCACGCCACTCGCCGATCCGAAGCACAGCGTGGTGAACGCCGCTTCGTTCAAGGTGGTGGTGCGGAGCCGTTGCAAGGCGTTGACCGCAACGTCACACATGCCGCTACCAAGAAAGATGAGAAAGGGGAGGAGCCATGATCGCTTTTCCGCATTATCGCCATCCTTGCGCGTAACCAGCAGCAAGCCGAGCAGTGCTGCTCCTATACCGATCCATCCCAACAAACCCACGCGCTCCCGGAACAGGAAAAGGGTGCCGACAACCGTCAATACCAAACTCATGCGTCCTGCAATGGTTGTGCTTGCCGCTCCTGCTTTCTGTGCCGAAAGTCCTGTGAGCGTGAATACGGTAACGAACAAACAGCCGAGTCCGATCGCTGGTGTCCACAACAACGAAATGTCTCCAACTCCCCATGGTGGATGGATCAATAAACCGCAGATGAACGCTACGAAGTAGTTGATCGTGATCGCCGGGAACAACGGGATGGCATGGCGATCGAAATACTTGAACAGGATCGCGAAGGCGGCGATGCACAGCGCCGTGAGGATCACCAGGACCATACTGCAGGTGGTGGGTCCACTTTGAAATAAAGATCCACGCGATCACTACCGCTGGTGATCGAACGTGCAGGATGAACTTGCAGCACTGGTGCTTGCGTTCCGGTGATGAACGTCGCATTACCGGTGATCACACGCGCTTCATCCCAAAGTCCTTTCGAAATGAAATGACCCAAGAGTTCCGCGCCTCCTTCAACGAGCAGGGATCGGATGTTCCGCCGATGAAGTTCACTGAACATTGACGGGATCGGATCATCAGATGCGTGCAGGACAACTTGATCCGTGTTCACATCGGCACGTCGTTCTTCGGTGAAGAGCAAAGTGCTCGCATCGGAGTTGAAGACCGATGCGTGCAACGGCGATACGTTCTTTCGGTCCAGCACAACCCGCAACGGATCCCTGCCTTCCACATGTCTCACAGTGAGTGCCGGATCATCGTTCATCACCGTGCGACTTCCCACGAGGATCGCCTGCTCTTCAGCACGCCAACGATGAACGAGCACATCCGTTTCCGGTGAACTGATCCGCGCTGTTCGTCCGTGATCGTCGAGAAAGCCATCGGCACTCTGCGCCCACTTGAGAATGATGTACGGTCGTTGTTTCTCGAAGCTCGTGATGAAGCGCCGGTTCAACCAGCGGCAATCATCGCGCAACACATCGGTGATCACTTCTATGCCTGCCTCGCGTGCCCGTGCGATGCCTTTATCGTGTGTGAGCGGATTCGGGTCGCTGCACCCGACAACCAATTTCTTGACACCGCGATGGATCAACAGATCCACGCACGGCGGCGTCTTGCCTTGGTGCGCGCACGGCTCCAGGTTCACGTAGAGTGTGGCATCCGTCGGCACGGGCGTGTTGCCGAAGGCGAGCAAGCACTCCACTTCGGCGTGGTGTCTACCGAAAGCGCGGTGCCACCCTTCCGCCAGGATCCGATCATTCTGAACGAGCACGGCACTAACCATCGGGTTAGGGGCGACGGAGCCTGCGCCGTTGTTGGCCAGTTGAAGGCAACGTTGCATCCAATGATCGTGGGTGTCCATGCTGGCGCAAAGATGCGCCCGGGTTGGTGTGCTACACCTTCCCCTCGCGCAGCGCCAAGCGCACCGCGCTCGCCACCGAATGCACTTGCAGCCTCTCGTAGATGCGGCTCACATGCAAATTCACCTTGGAGTAGGAGATGTTGTGGTTGGCCGCCATCAGAACCGCATGATCGAACGTTAGCGAAAGATGTATCCTTGAACGCAGCACTGTCCATCGGCCGGGGCTGCGTGTTTTTCAACCCCATTACTTTCGCGCTATGTCATTGCGCATCGCCACAAACACTGTGGATGCCGTGCTGCGTCAATACCAGCACGACCTGTCCTCGCTCTATGCGAAAGGGGAGATCCGTGCTATTTTCTGTGCGGTTTTTTACGACCGTTTTGGCTGGGATGCTTCAGAGATCATGATCAACCGCGAGGCTTCGTTGAGCGAGGGCGAGCTGCTGGACGTATACGTGCCGTTGAAGCGCCTTTGCACCGGCGAGCCGCTGCAATACGTTCTCGGTCACACCGAATTCCACGGCCTGCGTATCGCCGTGGATCCGTCGGTGCTCATTCCAAGGCCGGAGACGGAAGAGCTCGTGGACCTCATCATCCGCTCGCGCAGGGAAGCCCCGAAGCGCATCCTCGACATCGGTACCGGCAGCGGGTGCATCGCGTTGGCGTTGAAGAAGGCCTTTCCGGAGGCAGAGGTTGTTGGCATCGATGCGAGCCCAGGAGCACTTACCACGGCCAAGCGCAATGAACAAGCGAACGGCCTCGACGTTCTTTGGATACAGAAAGACGTGTTGGACCTGAATGACCCTATCGACGCCTGCGACCTGATCGTGAGCAATCCGCCCTATGTACCCCGTTCAGAAGAGGCTTCGCTTGCCGCCAACGTTCGCGAACACGAGCCGCATCTCGCTCTTTTCGTGGAGGACATTGATCCTTTGCTCTTTTACCGGGTCATTGCACACCGGGCTTTGACCTTGTTGCCCGCTGGAGGAGAACTGTGGTTCGAAGGACATCACATACACACACCGGCTGTGGGTCGCATGATCGAGGGCCTTGGTTTTGGCGCAGTGCGTGTGCTGCAGGACCTGAGCGGGGTGCCCCGTTTCATCCATGCGGTGCGATGAGGTTGATCTGCGCGCTCGGGTTGATGGGCTTATCGATCGCTCCTGCTTCGGCCCAATGGAGCGACACCACACGCACCGATGACGTGCAGGACAAGGCCAAGTTCATTGTGAATCTTGATGCGCGTCAACAAGCGGTAGCAGGCGATGTGGTGAAGTTCTTCGGCCTTCGATTCGGGATACAGAAGAAACGGAACATCTATGCGCTCGGCTTTTACGGTCTGGGTTCACCGTTCGAGGACCGCTCGATCATACTGGAGGATTTTGGCAAGGACAGCATCGATATCCGTACCAGCCTCGGGTACCTGAGCGGCACCTACGAGCGCATCTTGTTGGATACGCGCAAGTGGCAGTTGAGCGTTCCCTTCATGGCAGGGCTCGGCCGCTCACCGCTGGATCGGAAGGACAGCACAGGTGTGTATGTCCGGTTCAAGGACTATCCGGTGTATCCGCTGGAAACCGGCGTGCGGGCTTCGTACAAGCTTTTGTTCTGGCTCTATGTGCAAGGTGGCCTTGGTTACCGCCAAGTGTTGGGGCCAAAAGAATTCGTGGATCGCCGTTATTCCGGCGCAACATGGAACTTCGGCCTCTCGATCAAATTCGGCAAGATCTTCCGCTACGCGAAGGACAAGCTCGAAGAACGACGAGAACGAAAAG
>JANNYL010000027.1:0-3402 GCA_031410075.1 Flavobacteriales bacterium | reverse complement strand
ATGCAGGTGCCAGAGAAATCCATGCATGACATACTTGTGCGTCGCCCATGCAACGATCTCCATGGCGAAGAACGTACCCATCACAATTGCAATGATGCTCCATGTGTTCATTACGGCACCTAAGCTACAAGAGTGTCCCTTGACCGTGTTGTACCAAAGTGTTTTTCCAAGGCCCGGAAGCGGAAATCAAAGATCTGTTCCAGCTTTTTCCGAACGAACCAACCATGGACAAGTTCGCCCAAAGGGCCGAGTGGAAGTAGGTATTCCACTTTGTCCTTCATCAAGGTGCCGCCGTCCTTTTCAATAAAAGTATGTTGGTGCCACCAGAGCTTGTAAGGTCCCGTGATCTGTGTGTCGACAAAGCGATAATGCGCCTCCACTTTCGCAATACGCGTAACCCACTTGAGCGGGATCCCCAACAATGGGCTTACAGTGTAGGTGATGAGTTGGCCTTTGTAAATGGGCTTGTCCTGGAACGGTTGGCGGATAACAAATCCCATGTCGTCCGGCGTGATCTTGGCCAGGTTCAATGGCGAGCTGAAGAACGACCACGCCTCTCCGATAGATATCGGCAGCCATTGTTCCCGTTCCAGTAGGTGCGTTGTCATCCGATGATCTGTGCGTTCGGGAAACGGAGCTTCCAGATGTCCAGCGCTTTCAAATTCGCGATGGTGATCGTGGTTCGAGCATCCAAACGCACTTTGATCGCCTTCAGGCCTTCTTTAACGGGCTGGGTGAGTATCAACTTTTTTCTGCGTGCCATTTTTTCGTGCCATACCTGGCGGTGTTTTCTTCAGAACAACTGTGTTTGTTTTTCTGTGGTCCTGCGAGCACTATCCAAAGCCATCTTGTACGTCTCGATGGCTTGTTTTCGCGCTACATCATGAACGACTATTGGCCGCGAATAGTTCGGTGTGCCATACTCTTCTACCCATCGCTTCACATACGTTAACTCAGGGTCGAATTTCTCGAGCTGAAGTGTGGGATTGAACACTCGGAAGTAGGGAGCGGCATCGCATCCGCTGCCACTCGCCCATTGCCAGCCACCATTGTTACTGCTCAACTCAAAGTCCAGAAGTTGATCAGCGAAGTAGGCTTCGCCCCAGCGCCAGTCAAGTAAAAGGTGTTTGGTGAGAAAACTGGACACGACCATGCGTACCCGATTGTGCATGTGTCCGGTCGTGTTGAGTTCACGCATGCCAGCATCCACTAAAGGATATCCTGTCCGACCTGCGCACCAGGACGTAAAATGATCCTCGTTGACCTGCCACGGGATGCGATCATATGCAGGTTTGAACGCACGATCCACAACGTGTGGGAAGTGCCAGAGGATCTGCATGTAGAATTCACGCCAAATGAGTTCGTTCGCGAACGCACCGTTCAATGCAATACCCTGCTTCATAAGCGCGCGTGGGCTTACGGTGCCGAAGCGCAAGTGAACGCTCATTCGCGAAGTTCCTTCCAGCCCGGGGAAATTGCGCGTGAGGTGGTAGTTCGCGATCAATTGTGACCCAACTTCAGGCGGAGGCATCCGCAGGTCGGTCGGCAGAAAACCGAGATCTTGCAGCGAAGGCATTCGTAATGCTTCGGTCTTCCACAGCGCATCCAAATTCTCTGAACTGGCGAACGGCTCGACCATGATGGGAAGGAACTGTGCCCGCCATTTTCGCGCGTAAGGCGTGAAAACGGTGTAGGGCCCGCCATCATCTTTTACCACTTCACCGCGTTCGAATATGCTGATGTCCTTGAAACTGCGGAAGGGGATACCATTCGACTTCAGCAGATCGGAGATCGTGTTGTCGCGGTCAAGCGCGTATGGCTCGTGGTCGTGGTTCGTGGTGACCGCTTGGATGTCGTACGTTTCGAGCAATCGCTTCCAAACCTCCAACGGATCACCATGCTCAACCTTGATCGAGCTGCCTCGTGTTTCCAATTCAGCCTTCAAACCCGCTATCGCACGATGGATGAAGTCCACACGACGATCGGATCTGTTCTCGAGCCGCTCCAGTATGGCCGTATCGAAGATGAATAGCGGAAGCACGTGCCCGTGCTCCTTCAAGGCTCTGAAGAGACCGTGATTATCGAAGATGCGAAGGTCTCGTCGGAACCAATGAATGGTGACCTTCGGCTTGGTCATGTTTTTTGCTGATGAAGGCGAAAGCTCTCGAGAACCTTTGGCCAGCACACCCGCAGCCACTTCGTGTATGTGTCCGGAGATGTTCCAAGGTCATCAGCCAGGTCGTTCATGCGCATCCAGCGCGTGTCGCTGGCCTCTTCGGGATCCGCTCTTACCGGGCCATCATATTGACCGAAGTAAACATGGTCCAACTCGTGCTCTACGAGGCCTGTCCCCACTTCAGCTTCGTATGTGAAGTTGAACTGGTTCTCCAACTCGCAGGTGAATCCCATTTCTTCGAACAATCGGCGTTGCGCCGCTTGCGTGCTGTTCTCGCCGGGGCGTGGATGACCACAGCAGGTGTTCGTCCACAGGCCGGGGCTATGGTACTTCCCATTCGCACGGCGCTGCAGCAGCGTGCGACCTTCTTTATTGAAAATGAATATCGAGAACGCCCGATGCAAGGCACCTTTTTGATGGGCCTCCATTTTTTCCATTGAGCCCAAGACTTCGTCCTGCGGATTCACAAGGGTCACATATTCCTGGGTGCGCATGACCTCCATGGTTCAGAGCATTCCAAAACTGTGGCGGAAGTAACTCGTGGTGAGGAGAACGAGCTTGCGGCGATTACGCATCCGAATACGTTCCGTAAGGATCCGATCGATCGGAAGCGCGCGGATCTTCCGGAACAACGCGAGGTAGTACACATAGGCCACATACACGCCAAACCGAGCCCCTTTTGGCAGTTGACGAATACCGGATAGCGCTATGTTGAAGTCATTTTCAATGTCAGCTTCAATAGCGTGCTTGTCATCCACGCTCATTCGCCTCACATCAATTCCTGGGAAGTAGGTCCGTCCCAATTGTTGATGATCGTCTTGCAGGTCCCGCAAGAAATTCACCTTTTGGAACGCTGCCCCCAATTTCATCGCGGAGGGTTTCAGCAATTGGTAGAGAGCGTCATTGCCCTCACAGAAAACGCGCAGGCACATCAAGCCAACCACTTCGGCACTGCCCAGGATATACTCTTCATAGGAACGCTGATCATGTTGTGCTTCTGTCAGGTCCATTTCCATGCTGTGCAGAAAGGCATCGATAAGCGAAGGCTCGATCCCGAATTTCCGCACAGTGTTCTGGTAACTGTGCAGAATGGGGTTGAGGCTGATCCCTTCGACGAACGCACGATCGGTGTCTTCGCGAAAACGTTTGAGTAACGTGGATTTATCGTGACCGTGGAAGGTATCGACGATCTCGTCCGCGAAACGAACGAAGCCATAGATCGAATG
>JANNYL010000026.1:0-3772 GCA_031410075.1 Flavobacteriales bacterium | reverse complement strand
ATTCTGTGGTTCATTGTGATCGGTGAGAACCGAAAGGCTGCGACGCATTTGCTGCGCGACCTGGGTGCCTGAACAGGGTTCTGTCGACAGTATCCGGGCATTTGCCGTTGATCGCTGCCAGTGAACACCACGTTAACTACATTGCTCGCAAACAGATAAGCATGAAACACGTTTTCTCCGGGGCATTCTCTCTCTTGTTCTGTCTGGCGGTCAGCGCTCAATCAGATTGTTCGACGGGGCGCTATACATACCCGGCTCTATTTGATTCGGTAGTTGTGACCACTGCGGTGTCGTACGGTAGCAATACCCCCGTTTCTGGTGGGAATGCACAAACATTGCGCATGGATATCTATGAGCCATTTGGCGACACCCTGGGCGAACGGCCTGTGGTGCTGGTGGCTTTTGGTGGATCCTTTATCGCTGGCTCGCGTGCCGATGTCGCTGACCTCTGTGTGCGTTTCGCCAAATTGGGTTATGTAGCTATTGCGCCAGACTATCGGGTGGGTTTCTTTTTTCCGAACATCAATACCACCGAATTGGCGGTTACCAGGTGCATGCATGACCTGCGCGGCTGTATCCGCTGCCTGCGCAAAACCACCGTACTCGATGGAAATCCATGGCGCATCGATGCGGACCGCATCATCGTAGGTGGTATCAGCGCTGGAGGTATTGGTGCGGTGCAGGTGGCATATTTGGACGAAAGCAGCGAGATCCCCCCGATCCTTTATGACGACACGCTTTCCATTGGTGCCATTGAAGGCAATAGTGGTTGGCCCGGATACAGCAGTGTGCCACTTGCTGCATGGAGCATGAGTGGCGCCATTGGCGATACGAATTGGATAGACACTGGTGATGTGCCACTGATCAGCTTGCATGAAGTAGGGGATGGTGTGGTGCCTTATGGTACGGAAGAGGTAAGCGTCATCGGAATTCCTACTGGATTGATCGCTTCTGGTAGTAGTGACATACATCGTCGGTTGGACAATGTGGGAGTTCCCAATTGCTTTTTCAGTTACCCCGGCAACGGCCACGTGGGTTATTTGAACTACGATCTGGAGAATGCTGTTGGTCGGGTTGCCTCGTTCCTGGCCGAAGTGGTTTGCGCGCAACCGATCACCTGTGGCAATGTCGCACTCGATGTTCCCGGGGTCTTGCCGAATGCTGGTTGGCAACCCTTCCCGAATCCCACCACGGGGACTATCACCGTACAAATGGATGAGCCTGCTGTGATCACGCTTAGCGATGTTAGTGGGCGAGTGGTCCTTCAACAACGCGTTTCTGTGGGCATGATCGAATTGGACCTTTCGTCTTTCCCGAACGGTGTATACATGCTTCGTTGTGCGGGTGCCAAGGTGCGTAGCGCTCGTGTGCTCAGGCAGTGACCCTCATTGCCATAACGAAAAGAAGCGGCCCGCATGAGCCGCCTCTTTTGTTTTCGATCACGAAATGATCACTCAGCGTCGTCGTCGCCAATGTTGATGCCGACCGTGAGCCCGTAGGTGAAGTACTTCGAGTTTACCGCTTGCACGTTCGGATTGTCCTTGAACACTTTGCTCAATCCGAAGGTCATCGTTGGGCTAACCGTAACCATGCCCATATCCAAACCTATGCCGCCTTCAATGTTGAACGAACCACTGTTGAAGTTCCCACTTTCGAAGCCGACCAGGTCCTTGCTCAACAGCAGATCATAGCTTGGGCCAAGGAACACACGCAGATCGAACTGGTAGCTATCGATGATGCGATAACCCACCATTGCGCGCAAGCGAAGGTTCGTGGTCTTATAGTCGAGTTTGCCAGTGGTCAGAACGGTATCCGCGAACGTGATATTCGTTGTGTTCCGGCTCAGAAACGCGCCAGGTTGGAAGAAGAGGCGATCTCCGAGGCGTACATCCGCACCAAGCGTCCAGCCTAATGCGGCTTGGAACTTTTGGCCTTGGCCTGGTGATGTCAAGTTCTGGAAGGTGAGGCCCGCTTGTGGATTCACCTGGAATTGGGCACTGGCAGCGGCAACGGTGGTAGCGGCGGCCAAGGTCAATAGGATCTTTTTCATGTTTCTGCCGGGTTGGTCCGGCGCGGCTAAGTTGGCAATGGATGTGCCAAAGCACGAAGCCCAGCGTTGATCGCTGGGCTTCGTTGTTGAGAATGAAGAACTTACGACCGGAATGATCGCCGCCCGAACTACTTCAACAAGTCGCGGAATTTCGCGGCGAAGGCATCATACCTGCGCTTGCTCACCGTAGCAACGTAGGGTTGGTCAGGGTGCAGTTTTTCGTAGCCTTGATGGTAGTCTTCCGCAGGCCAGAACTTCGTGAACGGCGTTACCACGGTCGCGATCTTTCCACCGTATGTGCTGGCATTGAGTTCCGCCATCATCTTTTCGGTCATTGCTTTTTCTTCCGCGGTCTGCGTGAACACCACCGAGCGGTATTGCGTGCCTTCATCAGGGCCTTGACCATTCACTTGAGTGGGGTCCTGCGATCCGAAAAAGACCTTCAGCAGTGTCTCATAGCTGATGACTTTCGGATCGTACATCACTTCCACTGTTTCGGCATGGCCTGTTCTGCCCGTTGTTACGGCTTCGTAACTAGGCTTTTCCACGCTGCCTCCGGAGTAGCCGCTTACGACCTGTTTTACTCCTTTCAGATCTTCGAACATCGCTTCTTCCACCCAGAAGCAGCCAGCGCCGAAATAGGCCGTCATCATGCCCGGAGGGTTCTGAACGGCAGCGGCTACCTCGCTCATTACGGTTTTTGTTTGCGATGCCGTTGTTTCGGTGGAAGGCGCTCCACATGATAAAAGAGAGCAGGTGATCAACCAGAGAAGTGGGAGCATTTTGTTGCGCATGGAGTTGGTTCGGTCAAGCATATGAACGCGCAAATGTCCCTTTTGGATCATAGAGAGCACGTCGCCTTCACGACGGACCATGCTATCCATCAGTTCAGATCGATCATTTTGGCTTCTCCCTTGTCCGTGATCCAGATGTGTTTGACGATCTCCTTCACCTCTTTCTCCGTGATGTCCGGAGGGAGTTCGCACTGCATGCTCAAGTTGTAGGTGTATTGCACGGGTGGTTCGGTGATCTCCGCGTGAAGCACGATGTCGAAGTTCCCATAGGGCACCTTGTTATAGAAGAGCGTTGATGGCTGCCGAACGTCGTTGACCAACTGCCCTTTGCGCCGGCTGTTCAGCGATGCTTGGGTGCGGCTCTGGTAGGTGCTGTACCTGTCCAGCGGGAAGTAGGCACCGTTCTTTTCCGCTGCCATGCGGTGGCTTTTTTCCACTTTCAATCCTAGCTTTTCGAAGTTGTCCAGTTTCTGCTTCATCAGCTTCGTGGCGAATTGGCGCAACGTGTCATAGGCCGCACTTTGTTCGTCCACGAAGAAATCCACCTTCACCAGGTCGTAGATCTCTTCTTTGGCCGCGGCGCTCACCAGTTTGTCCAGTATCCGCGCATCGCTGAATCGGATGTGGATGTTCTTCTGGATCTCGAACCCGGCCGGTATCTCCTGATAGGTCTTGCTGAAGAACTTCCGCGTGGTCTCGATCTCGTATACCGGCACAAAGGACAGCATGTCGGTGAAGACGTCCGCATCCTTCACCCCGTCTTTGCGCACCCGGCTTATCAATGAATTTATTCGATCGCTCAACAAGCTGTCCGCTTCTTCAGCGCTCTGGCCCAGTTGCATCACATGGAAGATCGCCAGGTAGCTATCTGCCTTCACGTTCATCATGGCATTCACCTCCAAGTACAGGGTGTTGCCGCTCACGGTTG